>NZ_WWCX01000037.1:0-61022 GCF_009857655.1 Duganella vulcania | reverse complement strand
GCCGCACGCTGGCGGTGGGCGCGCCGGGCCAGCAGGGCGGCGCCGGCCAGGTGTACGAGTACCGCTACAGCGGCGCCAATTTCAGCGGCGCCGCCACCACGGCCACGGTGGCCAATCCGCGCGGCGCGTTCGCCGACGCCTTCGGCACGGCGGTCGCGCTCAACAACGACGGCAGCAAGCTGGCGGTGGGCGCGCTGTACGACGGCACGGCCGGCACCAATGCCGGCGCCGCCCATCTGTACACCAATAGCGACCTGGCCGCGATCACCCGCACCGCCACCATCAACGGCAGCGGCGGCGACGCGCTGTTCGGCACCGCGCTGGCCTACAACGGCGCCGGCGACCGCCTGGCCGTGGGCGCCATCGGCGAGAGCAACGGCCGGGGCGCGGTCTACCTGTACGACAGCAGCGCCGCCCCGGCGCTGCTGCGCAAACTGAGCACGGGCGCCAGCGGCGGCAACAACACCAACGTGGCGCTGCTCGACGGCGAATATTTCGGCTCCGCGCTGGCCTTCAACGCGGCCGGCACCCGGCTGGCGGTGGGCGCGCCATCGTCGCCCGCCAGCGGCGGCGCCACCCTCGGGCCGGGCGCGGTGCGCATCTACGACTTCGCCAACACCGGCTACGCCACGCCGGTGCTGAGCGCCACGCTGGGCCGCGGCTATGGCGGCGCGCCAAACGTGGATGTCCCGCTCAACGACTACGACAGCTTCGGCTTCGCGGTGGCGCTCAACGGCGCCGGCGACCGCCTAGTGGTCGGCGCGCCGTACAGCGACGGCGCGCTGGCCGGCACCGCCGGCAGCGGCAGCGTCCACGCTTTCGTGCTGGCGCCGTCGCCGGCCGACAACCAGTTCTACGCCAACCCGAGCGGCGGCACCTCCACCGTCAGCTCGGTCGCGCTGGCGGCGCAGCTGGCCAGCGGCGTTTCGCTCACGCTCCAGGCCAGCAACGACCTGACGCTCGACAGCGGCAGCGCGATCAACGCCGGCGCCGGCGCCGGTTCGCTGACGCTGCAGGCCGGCCGCAGCGTGGTCCTCAATTCCGCCATCACGCTGGGCAGCGGCTCGCTGACGGTGGTGGCCAACGACAGCAAGCCGACGCCGTCCACCGGCCCGGTCGACGCCGACCGCGACGCCGGCGCCGCCACGCTGACGGTCAACGCCGCGCTCACCAGCGGCGGCGATGTCAGCCTGGCGATCGCCGACGGCAGCGGCAAGACCAACCGCGACAACGGCGCGCTGCAGGTGAACGCCGCCGTCACGGCGCGCGGCATCAGCCTGAAGAACCAGGGGCCGACCGTCGGCACCGTGGCGCTGGGCGCGGGCGGCGTGCTGTCCGCGTCGGGCAGCGGCACCGCCATCGAGGTGGTGGCCGGCCCGGCAGGCGGCGGCCTGTTCACCAACAATTCCGCGCAGGCGACGCCGCTGGGCGCTGGCCTGAACCTGACCGGCGCCGGACGCTTCCTGGTGTATGCCGCCAATCCGGCCACCAGCGTGGAGGGCGTGTCCGCCGCCGCGTACAACAAGCATTACGCACAAAGCTACGGCGGCGGCACGCCGGCCTACGCCGCCGCCGGCAACTGGTTCCTGTATTCGGTCGCGCCGACGCTGACCATCACCGCCGCCAACGCCAGCAAGGTGTATGACGGCCAGGGCGCGGGTCCGCTGGCCTATTCGGTCAGCGGCTATATCGACGGCGACATCTCCGCCGCGTTGAGCGGTGCGCTCGGCGTGGCCGGCGGCGGCAGGAACGCCGGCAGCTACGCCATCGGCCAGGGCACGCTGGCTAGCGCGATGGGCTACACCATCAACCTGGCCGGCAACGGCGCGATGCTGACGGTGACACCGAAAGCGCTGACCGTGGCGGCGGCCGGCATCGACAAGGTGTACGACGGCACCCGCAACGCGAGCGTCAACTACAGCAGCGATGCGATCAACGGCGATGCGCTCAGTATCAGCGGCAACGCCAGCTTCGCCGACAAGAACGCGCAAGCCGGCAAGAGCGTGGCCGTCAGCGGCATCACGCTGGGCGGCGCCGACGCCGGCAACTACACGCTGAGCAGCAGCACGGCGGCCACCACCGCCAGCATCACGCCGCGCACCCTCAACGCCAGCGCCACCAGCGCCGGCAAGGTCTACGACGGCAACACCACCGCCAGCGTGACGCTGGGCGACGACCGCATCGCCGGCGACCAGCTGGTGCTGGGTTCGGGCAGCGCCAGCTACGCCGACAAGCAGGCCGGCGCCGCCAAGACCATCACCGTGGGCGGCATCACGCTGTCCGGCGCGGACGCGGCCAACTACGCGCTGGGCGCGGCCAGCGTCACCACGCAGGCCGCCATCACGGCACGCACGTTGAACGTCAGCGCCACCGGCGCCAGCAAGGTCTACGACGGCAACAGCGGCGCCACCATCGCGCTGGGCGACGACCGCGTGAACGGCGACGTGCTGACCGTGTCCGCCGCCGCCTCCACCTACGCCGACAAGAACGTCGGCAACGGCAAGACCGTGACCGCGTCCGGGCTGGCGCTGGGCGGCGCCGACGCCGGCAACTACGTGCTGGCCTCGTCCAGCGCCAGCGGCACCGGCAGCATCACGGCGCGCACGCTGAACGCGGTCGCCACCGGCGCCACCAAGGTGTACGACGGCACCACCGCCGCCACCGTCACCTACAGCGACGACCGCGTGGCCGGCGACGCCATCACCTACGGCGGCAGCGCCAGCTACGCCGACAAGAACGCCGGCGGCGGCAAGGCGGTCGCCATCGGCAGCGTGTCGATCGGCGGCGCCGATGCCGGCAACTATGTGCTGGCTGTGGGCGGCAACGCCACCACCACCGGCGCCATCACGCAGCGCGCGCTGACGGTGTCCGTCGGCGCGGCCGGCAAGGTTTATGACGGCACCACCGCCGCCAGCGTGACGCTGGGCGACGACCGCGTGGCCGGCGACCAGCTGGCGCTGGCCGGCAGCGCCAATTATGACAGCAAGAATGCCGGCAACCGCAGCGTCACCGTGTCCGGCATCACGCTGAGCGGCGCCGACGCCGGCAACTACCAGGTGGCCGCGGGCAGCGCCACCGGCACCGGCGTCATCACGCCGAAGGCGCTGGTGTTCAGCGTCAGCGGCGCGGACAAGGTGTACGACGGCACCACCGCCGCCCATGTGGACTTCCATGACGACCGCCTGGCCGGCGACCAGCTGGGCTTTGGCGCCAACGCCAGCTACGCCGACAAGAACGCCGGCGCCGGCAAGGCTGTCACCGTGACCGGCATCGCGCTCAGTGGCGCGGACGCGGGCAACTACACGCTGGCCTCCACCAGCGCCGCCACCACCGCCGGCATCACCGCGCGCACGCTGACGGCCACCGCCAGCGGTGTCACGCGGGTCTACGACGGCACCACCGCCGCCGTGGCGACGCTGGGCGACAACCGCATCCAGGGCGACCAGCTGACGCTGACCGCCAGCGGCTCCGCCGCCTACGCCGACAAGAACGCCGGCAGCGGCAAGGCGCTCAGCGTGACCGGCGTGGCGCTGTCCGGCGCCGATGCCGGCAACTACGTGCTGGCCTCGAACACCGTCAACGGCACCGGCACCGTCACGCAAAAGACGCTGACGGTCGCGGCGACCGGCAGCGACAAGGTGTATGACGGCACCGTCGCCGCCCGTGTCGACTACACCGACAGCGGCCGCATCGCGGGCGACCAGTTCACCGTCGGCGGCACCGCCAGCTACGCCAACAAGAACGTCGGCGCCGGCAAGACCATCAGCGTCACCGGGATCACCCTGAGCGGCGCGGACGCCGGCAACTACGCGGTCGCACCGGCCACCCTGGACGCCACCGGCAGCATCACGGCGCGCGCGCTCAACGTGGGCATCGCCAGCGCCGGCAAGGTGTACGACGGCACCACCTCGGCCATTGTGAGCATGACGGACGACCGGGTCGGCGGCGATGTGCTCAGCTTCACCAGCAACGCCGCCAGCTACGCGGACAAGAATGTCGGCAGCGGCAAGACCGTCAGCGTGAGCGGCATCGCGCTGTCCGGCGCCGATGCGCGTAACTACACGCTGTCGAACACCGGCGCCAGCACCCTCGCCGCCATCACGCCGCGCACGCTGACCGTCAGCGGCACGGGCGTGAGCAAGGTGTACGACGGCACCACCGCCGCCAGCGTGACCTTCGCCGACAACCGTGTCGGCGGCGACCAGTTGAACGTCACCGTCGGCAGCGCCAGCTATGTGGACAAGAACGTGGATGCCCACAAGGCGCTGACCTTCAGCGGCGTCGCGCTGTCCGGCGCGGACAGCGGCAATTACGTGCTGGACGTGGCCGGCAGCGGCGGCACCGGCGCCATCACGCCGCGCACGCTGAACGCCGGCGCCGCGGGCGTCGACAAGGTCTATGACGGCACCACCGCGGCGGCCCTGGCCTGGAACGACGACCGCGTGCGCGGCGACGTCCTGGCCTACAACGCCAGCGCCAGTTTCGCCGACAAGAACGCCGGCGGCGCCAAGACGGTCAGTGTGACCGGCGTGACGCTGGGCGGCGCGGACAGCGGCAACTACGTGCTCGCGCTGGGCAATGCGCCGGTGCGCGCCGCGATCACGCCGCGCGTGCTGGCCGTGACGGCCAGCGCCGCCAGCAAGGTCTACGACGGCACCACCGCCGCCAGCGCCACGCTGAGCGACGACCGTATCGGCGGCGACGTGCTGACGGTGACCGGTGGCGCGGCGGCCTTCGCCGACAAGAACGCGGGCGCCGCCAAGGCCGTCAGCGTGAGCGGTGTGACGCTGTCCGGCGCCGACGCCGGCAACTACCGGCTGGCGTCGGCCACCGCCAACGGCAGCGGGACGATCACGCAGCGCGACCTGACCTTTACCGCCAGCGGTTACGACAAGGTGTACGACGGCGGCACCAACGCGACGCTCACGTTCACCGACAACCGCCTCGCCGGTGACAGCCTTGGTTTCGTGTCGTCGGCTGCGTTCAGCGACAAGAACGTCGGCACGGGCAAGACGATCACCGTGTCCGGCCTGTCGCTGAGCGGCGCGGATGCAGCCAACTACCGGCTGACCACCACCTCCGGCAGCGCCTCCGCGTCGATCACGCCGCGTGCGCTGGCCGTCAGCGCCAGCGCGGCCGACAAGGTGTACGACGGCACCACCGCCGCCAGTATTCAGTTCAAGGATGACCGCGTGGCGGGCGATGAGCTGTCGCTGGCCGGCAGCGCCAGTTTCGCCAGCAAGAACGCCGGCGTGCAGCAGGTGCGGCTGGACGGCGTGACGGTGGCGGGTGCCGATGCCGCCAACTACACGATATCCGTGGCTGGCGCGGGCAGCGCGACGATCGCGCAGCGCGCGTTGAGCGCCAGCGTGACGGCGTCCGACAAGGTCTACGACGGCGGCACCACGGCCAGCGTGGCCCTGAGCGTGAACGCGCTGGCCGGCGATGCGGTGCGCATCAGCGGCAGCGGCGCGTTCGCCGACAAGAATGCCGGCGCGGGCAAGAACATCGTCCTGAGCGGCGTCGCCTTGTCCGGCGCCGACGCCGGCAACTACAAACTGGACGCGGCCAGCCTCAAGGCCAGCGCCGCGATCACGCCGCGCGCGCTGGTCGCCACCGTGAGCGCGGCCGACAAGGTCTACGACGGCACGGTGGCCGCGCAGTTCTCGGTCGCCGACAACCGCATCGCCGGCGATGTGCTGGACGTGTTGGGCGGCAGCGCGGCCTTCGCCGACAAGAACGCCGGCGCCGGCAAGACGGTGACGGTCAGCGGCCTGTCGCTGGGCGGCGCCGATGCCCGCAACTACACGCTGGCCTCGTCCAGTGCCACGACCGCCGCCGCCATCGCGCGCAAGGACCTGACCATCACCGCCAACAGCCTGACGCGCACCGCCGGCTTCGCCAATCCGGCCCTGGGCTACACGGTCGGCGGGCTGGTGGCCGGCGACGCGGTCGGCGCGGTCACGGCCAGCACCAGCGCCACGGTGCAGTCGCCGGTCGGCGTTTATCCAATCACCCTGGCCGGCGCCGATCTGCCGAACTACAAGGTCAGTTACGTTGACGGCGTGCTGACGGTGACCAGTCCGCGCGTGCCGTTGACGGACACCATTGGCGCCATCGTGCGGCCGACGATAACGGTCATGCCGGTCGCTCCGGGCGTCAGTAGCTTCGCCGTGCCGACCGCGCCGGACTTGCCGCAGCAGCGCCTGGCGGACGTCCGCGCTGCCACCGGTCCGGCCGCCGGCAGCGGTGCTGGCGCCGCGCCGCGCATTGCCGCCGTGGCCAACCTGAACGTCAACGACGGCACCGGGGCGAATGCCACCTTCGCCGTGCCGTCCGGCCCCGCCATCGGCACGGCGATCCTGCCAGGCGGTACGCAGGTGGCGTCGCGCGACGGCGGCCTGCGGACCCCGGAATAACAATGCAAACGAAACCAAGGAACCACGTGCATCACAATCACACCGCGGGCGCATTGGCGCTGGCGATACTGCTCACCCCCGCGCTGGTGCTGGCGCAAACCACGCCGGCGCCGGACGCTGGCCGCCTGCTGGAAACCAACCGTCCGCCGGCACTGATCCTGACGCCCAGGACCGGCGGCCCCGTGCTCCCGGACAGCAAGGCCCGCAAGGGCGTTCAACTGAGCGGCGCGCAGCGCGTGATGGTGCGCCGCTTCGTGTTCGACGGCGCCGGCGCGGTCCCGGAAGCGACGCTGCAGGAGCTGCTCAAGCCCTATACGGGCCGGGAGCTGACCTTCGATGAACTAAGTGCCGCCGCCAACGCCGTCACCAGCTGCTACCGCGAGCGCGGCTACCTGCTGGCCACCGCCATGCTGCAGCCGCAGGAGCTGGGCCAGGGCGAGGTGCGCATCACCGTGCTGGAAGGTCGGGTCGGCGAGATCAAGCTGCTGCCCGATGCCACCGTGCGCCTGAAGCCGGAGCAGGCGCGCCGCTATTTCGACGTGCTGACGCCGGTGGGCCAGCCGCTGCGCGACAGCGCGCTGGAACGCGCGCTGCTGCTGACGGACGATTTCCCCGGCCTGACCGCGCGCGCCGAACTGGCGCCCGGTGCGCGCGTGGGCGAAACCGAACTCGATATCGCGCTGAGCGAAACGCCGCTTGTCAGTGGAACCGTCGGTGTGGACAACTCATCCAACCGCTACACCGGCCGCGTGCGCGCGCAGGGCGGTATCAACTTCAACGATATCGGCGGCGCGGGCGGCCAGGCCTCGCTGCTCGGTTCAACCACCGGCGCGGATTTCCAGTATTTGCGCGCCGGTTACGTGATGCCGGTGGGCGACCACGGCACCCGCGTCGGCGCCGCCTACTCGGCGCTGCGCTACCAGCTCGGCGCGGAGTTCGCGTCGCTGAACGGCTTCGGTGGCGCCAAGGTGGCGCAGCTGCTGGTGACGCATCCGCTGCTGCGCACTGGCGACACCAACATCCAGCTGCGCGCCGGCTACGACAACAAGCGCTACACCAATGACGCCAACGGCGTGCGCACCAGCGACAAGCGGGTCGACACGCTGGCGCTGGGGATAGGCTACACCAGCCAATACCGCTGGCTGGGCGGCTACACCAGCGCCTCGCTCGATGTCACGCCGGGCAAGGTCGACCTGTCGGCCAATCCGGCCTCGCTGGCGGCCGATGCCGCCGGCACCCAGGGCCATTTCGTGCGCGCCAACTACCAGGCCAGCCAATACCAGCGGCTGCGCGACGGCGTGATGGTATCGGCCAGCGTCAGCGGACAGCTGGCCACGGCCAACCTCGAATCGGGCGAGAAGATGTCGCTCGGTGGGCCGGGACGCGTGCGCGCCTATCCGGCCGGGGAGGCCAGCGGCGACGAGGGTTATGTGATGACGCTCGAGGGCCACTACGAGCTGCCTGCGCTGAAGTCCGACATCGCGGCCTTCTTCGACTACGGCCACATCACGCTGAACCACAAGGTGTACGAGGGCGCGCTGGCGGCCGGTGGGCCGGGCAACAGCTACAGCCTCAAAGGCGTGGGGCTGGGCTGGAGCTGGCGTCCGCTGGAGCGCACCGTGGTGCAGATCCAGGTGGCGGCCAAGGTGGGCAGCAATCCGGCCCGCAACAGCAAGGGCGCCGACGCCGACGGCAGCTCCTCGCGCATCCGCGCCTGGTTCAACGTCTCGACCTACTTCTGAGATCCGGCAAGCGGTGCGCCGCTTGTCACGCGGGCCAGATTTGGCTACCCTGAATCTCCCACTGAAAAGGAGACGGCCGTGCCCTATGTAGATGGTTTTGTGATTCCGGTTCGACCTGCGATGCTGGAACTCCGGCCCAGCCAGCCCGCCGACGAGGCCTTCCTGCGCGGCCTATACGCCTCCACCCGCGCCAACGAAATCAGCTTGTTCGGCTGGCACTCCAGCCAGGCCGAGATCTTCCTGCGCATGCAGTTCGACGCGCAGGACCGCCATTACCGCGCGGCCTATCCTGAGGGGCACTTCGATATTGTCGTACTGGATGGCGTGGCGATCGGGCGCTTCTACGTCGCGCGGCTGCCTGCCATGGCTCACGTGATCGACATCTCGCTGCTGCCGGAGTGGCGGGGGCAGGGCCATGGCACGCAACTGCTGCGCGGCCTGCAGCAGGACGCCGCGCGCGACGGCGCCGGCATCAGCATGCAGGTGGAGGGCAGCAATCCGGCGCAGCGCTTGTATGAGCGCCTCGGATTCCGCGTGACCGGGGACTCCGGGCTGTACAAGATGCTGGAGTGGCGTGCCTAGTTAGCCAGCACGGCGCGCATGGCGCCGCGTAGCGCGTTGCACACCACGATCTCGTCGGCCGCCGCCAGCATCGCGCGCGTGATGACGGCTTCGCTGGCCTGCCACTGCGGATCGTCCAGCATCACGCCGCGCATTACGCCCGGGAGCAGGCCGCAGCTCAAGGCGGGCGTCAGCCAGCGGCCGGCCACGTGTACGAAGACGTTGGTGCGGCCACCTTCGGTCAGTTCGCCGCGCTCGTTGAAGAACAGCGTATCGAACGCGCCTTGCGCCTCGGCGTCGCGCCAGGCGGCGTCGTAGCGGCTGCGGACACTGGTTTTGTGGCGCAGGAACAGGTCGCCCGATTCGGTGGTGTCCGGCGCCAGCAGCACGCGCACCGGCTCCGTCAACGCCGACAGCGGCGCATGCTGCACCGAGAACGCGCCCGCCGCGCTCAAGGCCAGGCGCAGGCGATAGTCGATGCCCGCGTCCAGCATGGCGCAGGCGGTGTCCAGGTAGGCGTTGGCCGCCGCCTCGTCCCAGGCGTAGCCGAAGCAGGCCGCGGATGCCGCCAGCCGCTTCAGGTGGCGTGCTCGATGGCGCACACCGTCCGCCCGCGTGGCGCGCATGGTTTCGAAAATCTCGAATTCGTTTTTCAGGCCGGTGAGGAAGCGCGCCTTGAGCTGGCACTCGGCGTATTCATCCTGCGCGTCGCTGTCGAAGACGATGCCGGCGCCCACGCCCATTTCGCCGTGGCGGATGCCGTTCGGGCTGTCCGCCGGCTGCAGCATCAGGGTGCGGATCGGCACCGACATGCAGAAGTCGCCCACCTTGCCGTCGCTGGATGGATCGAACCAGCCGATGGCGCCGGTGTAGATGCCGCGCGGGTCCGGCTCCAGCTCGCGGATGATTTCCATGGTGCGCCGCTTGGGCGCGCCGGTGATCGAGCCGCACGGGTACAGCGCGTTGAAGATGTCGGCCAGCGTGGCGTCGCCGCGCAGTTTGGCGGTGATGGTGGAGGTCATCTGCAGCACGCTGCTGTAGCGATGGACCTCGAACAGCGCCGGCACTTCGACGCTGCCGGTCTGCGCGACGCGGGCGATGTCGTTGCGCAGCAGGTCGACGATCATCAGGTTCTCGGCGCGGTTTTTCGGATCGGCGGCCAGCGTGGTGGCGCGCAGGATGTTCTCGGCGGCCTGCGACGGCGGCGCGGCGGGCGCCGTGCCTTTCATCGGCCGCGCGGTCAGCACGCCGTCCTCGTGGCGCACGAACAGTTCCGGCGACAGCGACAGGATGGCGCCGCCGTCCTCCATCCCCACCAGCGCGCCGTAGGGCACCGGCTGGCGTCCGCGCAGGCGGGCGTACAGCGCGTGGACGCTGCCAAACGCGTCAAAACGCAGCCTGTACGTGTAATTGACCTGGTAGGTGTCGCCGGCCTCGATGTAGTCGTGAATGCGCGCCAGCGCCCCGCTAAAGGCTTCCTGGCCGATGTTGGGACGGATGTTGGCGATGCCGGACGGGCGGTCGATCGGGAAGGAGCGCGCCGCCAGCCAGTCGCCCACCTCGGCCGGCGACAGCGGCGTGCATTGCGAGAACAGCAGGATCTGCGCCAGCGGCGGCTGTCCGGCTTCGGGGGCTGGCGCATGTCCGCCCAGTTGCAGCAATTCGGCGCCCAGTTCGTAGCTGCATACGGTGACGGCGTATTCGCCGCGCGCCAGCCCCGCCTGCATCTGCTCCAGCACTTGCGGCCACTGGCCGATGCCGTCGCAGCGCAGCGTGGCCGTGTGGCCTGTGTACAGGCGCGAACGCGCTCCCGGCGCTTGCGTGCCTTCCGGGCTGGCGTCGTCCAGCAGTGCGAATACTTCAGCGTTCATCTTCGACATACGGAAGCAGCAGGGCGATTTGCAAAGCCGCATCCTGCGCAGGGTTGTTCTTGAATCCACTCTTGGCGTAACGGTGCCAGCGGCCGATGACGAAACTCACCAGCATGCAGGCGCGCGCCTGCACGTCCGCCTCGTGCGCCTGGCCTTCGGTCACGGCCAGCCGCAAGGCCTGCTTGAGCGCCAGCTCCACGCGGTCGTGGAACTGGTTCATGCGCAGTTGCAGGCGCTCGTCCTCGTTCACCAGCGCGTCGCCGGTCAGCACCCGCGTCATGCCCGGATTCTGGCTGGCGAAGTTGAGCAGCATGCCGACGATGTCGCGCGCCTGCGCCAGGCCGTCGCCCTGGCGTTCGGCGATGCGGTTGATCAGGCCGAACACCGAGGACTCGATGAACTCGATCAGCCCTTCGAACATCTGCGCCTTGCTGGCGAAGTGCCGGTACAGCGCGGCCTCGGAGAACTCCAGCTTGCGCGCCAGCGCGGCGGTGGTGATCTTCTCGCCCTTGGGTTGTTCCAGCATCTCCGCCAGCGCCTGCAGGATCTGCATGCGGCGCTGGCCCGGCGGTGTGCTTGCCATGTGATCTCGCGGATAAGTGAATGGGTATGTCTTTTTGACCTGGCTTCAGCGCAGATGGTGCAACCGCGCCGGCAAATTCCTGACAGATTTTACTTTGACATCGACATAAGCGGGGCGAATTAACCTTTTTTGCGGATGCGCCAGGCCGACCGCGTCGCCCACCTTCAGGTATTGCGTGACCCAGGCGGTGCGCATGCCCAGCGCGTGGGCGCTGCGCAGGTTGGCCAGCGTGTCCTCGACCAGCACGCAGCGGCCGGGCGTGAGCCCGTGGCGCCGCATCAGTTTGCGCAGCAGCAGCTTGGATGGCTTGGGCCGCATCTGCCGGTGCACCGTCATCGACTCGACCGAGATGTGATGGTTGAAGTGGCGCTGCAATCCCAGGTGGCGCAGCACCTGCGTCGAGTAGCGGTGCGGCGCGTTGGTCAGCAGGATCTTGCGGCCGGGCAGGCGGCGCAGCAGCTGGCGCAGGCCACGCTCGGCGCGGATCATGTCGGTGAGCCGTTCGAAGCGGTGGGTCACGTCGAGAAAGTGTGAGGCCTGCACGCCATGGTGCTTCACCAGTCCCAGCATGGTGGCGCCGTAGCGCTGCCAGTACAGCGTGCGCGCGGCGTTGACGGCGTCCTCGCCGGCGGGGGTGACGCCGTCGCCCAGCACATTGGCGATGTAGACGTTCATGTTGGCCATGAGCGCCGGGAAGATCGCGTGCGAGGCGTTGTGCAGCGTGTTATCCAGATCGAATAGCCACACCGGGGATTTGCGGGTAATAATGTTCACTTCAATCAGCCATCCAAGGAAGCCATGCGGGAAGCCATACAGCGCCAGATTATAGTGATGTTCTGGACTTTGTTCTCATTGACCTGCCTTGTGCCGATGCAGGCATGGGCCGCCGACAAGCCGCAGGCGCCCAACCACGGCGCCTTGTTCAAGGTGCAGCAGGGCGGGCACACGCTGTACCTGTTCGGCACCATCCACGTCGGCGCGCCCGATTTCTATCCGCTGGAGCCGCGCATTGCGGCGGCGCTGAAGAAGGCGCCGGTGCTGGCGCTGGAGATCGACCCGCTGGGCGACCAGCAGAACCTGATGCGCGCCGTGCAGCGCCACGGCATGCTGTCCAAGGGCGGCCCGGCCGGACCGGAGCTGTCGGCCGACTGGCGCCAGCGGCTGGACCGCCTGCTCAAGCAGTACAACATCGAGCCGGAAACGGTGGCGGCGATGAAGCCCTGGCTGCTGGCCAGCCTGCTGACGGTGAGCGAGTTCTCGGCCCAGGGCTACGATGCGGCGCTGGCGGTGGACAGCCATTTGTCGAAGCAGGCGCACCAGCGCGGCCAGAAGGTGGTCGAGCTGGAGTCGGCCGAGAGCCAGATGGCGCTGTTCGACCAGATGAGCGCCGAGGAGCAGCTGGTCTTCCTGCAGGAGGCCATCGCCGGCATCGAGGACAAGGAGCAGGCCAACCAGGCGCGCGAAATCGCCGATGCATGGCGCAAGGCCGATGTGGTGGCGCTGGACGCGCTGGCGCTCAAGGCGGAGATGGACGACACCTACTCCGGCCGCTTCGTGCAGAAGGTGCTGCTGGACAGCCGCAATCCCACGCTGGCCGACGGCATGGTCAAGCTGATGGCGCGCGCGGACAACTGCGTGGCGGCGATCGGCGTGCTGCACCTGATCGGCAAGGGAAGCGTACCGGAACTGCTGCGCAAACGCGGGCTGTCGGTGGAACGGATTTACTGAGCGGGGGAGGGTACTACAGGAATGGTGCCCTTGACGTGGATTGAACACGTGGCCTCTCCCTTACCAAGGGAGTGCTCTACCACTGAGCTACAAGGGCATACAAATGTGGCGGTTTCACCGATTCGGCGAGACCGCCGTTTTTTCAGTGAGACCGGATCATAGTGCCAAAAGCCTGTTCGGTCAACACCTCGAGCAATAAACTGTGTTCAATTCGCCCGTCGATGATGTGAACCGTGTTGACGCCGGACTTGGCGGCGTCCAAAGCTGATGAAATTTTAGGCAGCATGCCGCCCGAAATCGTCCCGTCGGCGAACATCTCGTCGATCTCGCGCGCCGACAAATCGGTCACCAGGTTGCCCTGCTTGTCCTGCACGCCGGCGATATTGGTCATCATGATCAGCTTTTCAGCCTTCAGGATCTCGGCGATCTTGCCGGCGACGACGTCGGCGTTGATGTTGTACGCCTGGCCGTCCTGGCCGAAGCCGATCGGCGAAATGATGGGGATGAAGGCGTCGTCCTGCAGCGCCTTGACCACGGCCGGGTTGATCGCGTCGATCTCGCCGACGAAGCCGATGTCGAGGAACTGGCCCGGATTGTCCTTGTCCGGCATGGCCATCTTCTTGGCGCGAATCAGGCCGCCGTCCTTGCCGGTCAGGCCCACGGCCTGGCCGCCGTAGTGATTAATCAGCATCACGATGTCCTGCTGGACTTCGCCGCCCAGCACCCACTCCACCACTTCCATGGTCTCTTCGTCGGTGATGCGCATGCCCTGCACGAAGGTGCCCTGCTTGCCGATTTTTTTCAGCGCGTTGTCGATCTGCGGACCGCCGCCGTGCACCACGACCGGGTTCATGCCCACCAGTTTGAGCAAAATGACATCGCGGGCGAAGCCGTGTTTCAGGCGCTCGTCGGTCATCGCATTGCCACCGTATTTGATGACGATGGTCTTGCCGTGGAAATTACGGATGTAGGGCAGGGCCTCAGCCAGGATCTGCGCCTTGATCTGCGGCGCCACCGCGGTCAAGTCGTCATTCATGCCTAAGTTAAGGTTAGTCAGTTGGGTCATGGCGAGTCCGGTTAGAAAATTCTGTGCAATTTTACAGCCTCAAGCTGCAATCAACCATGCATTATAGGGCTATCCGGTTGTATTTTCCCGGATCATCCGATACGCTGGCCGTCATATGAGCCCTACCGATACCCTTCACCGCCAGCTGGAAGTCATGCGCCCCCTGCTTGTTCGATTTGCACAATTGCAAATACGGAACCAGGCACTGGCCGAGGACGCGGTCCAGGACGCGCTGATCGCCGTGCTGGAAAAGCCCGACCGCTTCAACGGACAGTCCTCGCTGCGCACCTACGTGACCGGGATCCTGAAGTTCAAGATCATCGACTGCCTGCGCGCCAGTTCGCGCGAACGCCAGATCGACACCGCCGAGGACCAGTCCGAGGACGACGCCATCGACGCCCTGTTCAAGCCGGACGGCCACACCGTCGAACAGCCGATGGCCTGGGGCGATCCGGATGCGACGCTGGAGCAGAAGGACTTCTTCAAGGTGCTGGAGATTTGCCTGGAAAAGCTGCCCGCCAAGACCGCCCGCATTTTCATGATGCGCGAGTGGCTGGAGCTGGAAACCGACGAAATTTGTAAGGAACTGGCGATTACAACGTCTAATGCATGGGTGCTCCTGTATCGTGCGCGCATGCGTTTGCGCGAGTGCCTGGACTTGAACTGGTTTGGCAACCGCCAGGCCACCTGACCGCGCCACTTACTGCTTCACCTACTGTCTGCGACCATGGAACCACATAAAACCGGCTTGAAGCCGACCTGCCGCGAAGTGCACCGGCTGGTGTCGGAAGGGATGGACCGCGATTTGTCCTTCGTCGAGCGCACCCGCATGCGGCTGCACTTGATGGTGTGCGACGCCTGCACCCGGTTCAACGGCCAGATGTCGCTGCTGCGCACCGCCATGCGGCGCTTCCCGCTCGACGTGCCGGAGGATGGCGTCCCGCCTCTGGACGACGACCCCGAACACCACCGGCCATAGGCGCGCCATGAGCACCTGCTCGCGCTGCGGCGCCCAATTCAGCTGCGCCATGGTCGATGCCGATCCGTCGGCGCCGGCGCAGCCCTGCTGGTGCACTTATCTTCCGGCCTCGCTGCCGGTGCCGTCCGCGCCGGGGGCCAGCTGCTGGTGCCCGGATTGTCTGAAAAAGCACATCCTGGACCAATGCGCCGACCATCCCAAGCCGGCCGGCTAGCCTGAAGGAAGCATGCATGCGCCGTTTTAGCGACATGGGTATCCGCGCGCGCATCAGCAGCGGCTATATCATCCTGATCCTGCTGATGATCGGCGTGATCCTGGTCGGCGTGAGCCGCATCTACGCCATCCGCGCCGAGAGCGACCATATCCTGCACCAGGACTGGGCCGCGAGCGCCGCCATCAATGCCATCGACACGCAGTCGCGCGAGGCGGCCACCCGCATCGTCACGCTGATCATCCAGAAGGACCAGAAGCACCGCGTCGAGAGCTACAGCCGCATCGACCGCATCAAGCTCGAAATCGACGCCCAGCTGGAGCTGCTGGCCAAACTGGACACCGCGCCGGAAGCGCGGGCGCAGATCGAGAAGGTCAAGCAGGCGCGCGCCGCCTACTACGACAGCTTCATCGCCGTGGCCGACATGGTGGAGGCCGAGGACCGCGACCAGGCCGAGGAAAGGATGAACGCGGCCGCGCTGCCGGCGCTGGACCACCTGCTGGAGCAGATCAAGCTGCTGGACCATCTTCAGCAAAGCCAGGTGATGGCCAGCGCCGATCGCGCGCGCGCCGACATCAATTTTTCGCTGTTGCTGATTTCGCTGATGGGTGGCGCGGCGGTCCTGGTGGGGATAGGCTTCGGGATGTCGGTGCGTTCGATCACGCGGCCGCTGGAGGCGGCGATCGGCATCGCCAAGCGGGTCGGGCAGGGCGACCTCAGTTCGGTGATCGAGGTGACTTCGCAGGACGAGACGGGTGAACTGCTGCACGCGCTCAAGCTGATGACGGCCAGCCTGGCGGCCGAACAGCAGCTGCGCCACGCGGTGATGGTGGCCGAGGATGCGACCAAGATGAAGTCCGACTTCCTGGCCAATATGTCGCACGAGATCCGCACGCCGATGAACGGCATCATCGGCATGACGCACCTGGCGCTGCAGACCGACCTCACGCCCAAGCAGCGCAACTACCTGGAGAAGGTGGAAGGCGCGGCCAAGAACCTGCTGGGCATCATCAACGACATCCTGGACTTCTCGAAGATCGAGGCCGGCAAGCTGGCCTTCGAAGAGGTCGATTTCTACGTCGAGGATGTGATGGCGAACATCGCCGACCTGTCCGTGATGCGGGCGCAGGACAAGGGCCTGGAGCTGCTGTTCGATGTCGGACCGGACGTGCCGCAGGCGCTGGTGGGCGATCCGCTGCGCTTCGGCCAGGTGATGATCAACCTGACCAACAACGCCATCAAGTTCACGCAGCAGGGCGAGATCGTGGTGACCATCCACGTGCAGGAACACCTGCCCGACCAGCGCGTGCGCCTGCGCGTGGACGTGCGCGACACCGGCCCCGGATTGACGCCGGACCAGCAGGCGCGCCTGTTCCAGGCTTTCACGCAGGCCGACACCTCCACCACGCGCCATCACGGCGGCACGGGCCTGGGCCTGACCATCAGCAAGCGCCTGGTGGAGCTGATGGACGGCGAGATCGGGCTGGAAAGCCAGCCTGGCGTCGGCAGCACCTTCCACTTCACGGCGGTATTCGGCGTGGCCGCCGTCGAGGCGCCGCAGCCGCTGCCGGACATCTCGGGCCTGCGCGTGCTGGTGGTGGACGACAACGCCAGCGCCCGCGAAATCTTCATGGGCATGCTGTCGTCCATGCAGTTCGCCGCCGCCAGCGCAGACGGCGGCCCGCGCGCCCTCGACCTGGCCGCGCAGGCGCGCGGCGAGGGCCGGCCGTTCAATGTGGTGCTGCTGGACTGGCAAATGCCCGGCATGAACGGCCTGGAGACGCTGCAGGCGCTGCGCGCGCAGGCGGAGGAAGCGGGCGCGGAGCCGCCGGCCTTCATCATGGTCACCGCCTACAACCGCGATGTGCTGATGGAAGAAGCGCGCGGCATCGCCATCGACGCCATGCTGAACAAGCCGGTCAGCTCCTCGACGCTGCTCGATTCGATATCCACCGTGTTCGGCAAGGACTTGAGCCGCTGCCGCAGCACGCGCCGCCGCGCCGACTACATGGCGGCCGAGGAGGCCATGCGCGGCGCCTACCTGCTGCTGGTGGAGGACAACGAGGTCAATCAGGAAGTCGCGCAGCAGATCCTCAGCGACGCCGGCATCCGCGTCGACATCGCCGTCAACGGGGCGATGGCGCTGGCGAAGATCGCCGTAGCCGACTACGACGGGGTGCTGATGGACTGCCAGATGCCGGTGATGGACGGTTACGACGCCACCCGCAAGCTGCGCGAGGATCCGCGCAACGCCGACCTGCCGGTGATCGCCATGACCGCCAACGCCATGGTCGGCGACAAGGAGAAGTGCCTGGCCGCCGGCATGAACGACTTCATCGCCAAGCCGATCGACGTGGCGCAGCTGTTCACGACGCTGGCACGCTGGGTCACGGTGAAGAATCCGCTGGCGCTTGAAACGGCGGCCGAAACGCCTGCCGGTGCGGGCCGCGACGAGGTGCTGCCGGTGGTCGCGGGCCTGCGCATGGAAGCCGCGCTGCAGCGTGTGGGCGGTAATGTTAAGCTGATGCGCAAACTGCTGTCGCGCTTTGTCGAAACCCAGTTCGACGCCATGCAGCGCATCGCCACCGCCATCGAAAACAACGATCTGGCCGGCGCCACGCGCGAGGCGCATACTGTGAAGGGCCTGGCCGGCAATATCGGTGCGGGCGGCATGGCCGATGCGGCCGGCAAGGTGGAGCAGATGCTGGCGATGGGCGCGACCAAGGGCCGCGACGAAGCCATCGCCGACATGGCGAACGAATTGAACGACCTGGTGGGGCGCATCGCGATGGCGATGGACGACAAGCCGGCCGCCGTGGAACCGGCGCCGGCGCCGCAGGCGGTGGACAAGGACGAACTGGCGGCGGTGGCGCACGAGATGGCGCGCCTGCTGGCGCAGGATGACGGCGCCGCCGTCAAGCTGCTGGACCGCCTGTGCGGCGCGCTGACCGCGGCAGGCCAGGCCGAACATGCGCGCCAGCTGCGGCGCATGCTGGGACAGTACGATTTTGAAGGCGCGCTGGATGAACTGAAGGCCGCCGCCGATGCACTGAGTATCGCTTTGTGAAGAGAGAGCGCCGATGAACGCCAAACCAACTATCCTCGTGGTCGACGACATCCCGGACAACATCGATCTGCTGTGCGCCGTGCTGGAAGACGACTACCGCACCAAGATCGCCGTCAACGGCGAGCGCGCCCTGAAGATCGCCAACGGCGAATCCAAGCCGGACCTGATCCTGCTGGATGTGATGATGCCGGGGATGAGCGGCTACGACGTGTGCAAGGCGCTCAAGGCCAATCCCGCCACGCGCGACATTCCGATCATCTTCGTCACCGCCATGAGCGAGACGGTGGACGAGCAGCTTGGCCTGAGCCTGGGCGCGGCGGACTACATCACCAAGCCGATTTCCGCGCCCATCGTCCAGGCGCGCATCAAGACCCAGCTGTCGATGAAGCGGGTGCACGACTTCCTGCGCGACCAGAACAACTTCCTCGAAACCGAAATCGAAAAGCGCACGCGCGAGATCGTCGCGCTGCAGGACGTGACCATTCACACCATGGCTTCGCTGGCCGAAACGCGCGACAGCGAAACCGGCAACCACATCCGCCGCACCGCGCATTACGTGAAGACGCTGGCGGAAAAGCTGCGCACCAATCCACGCTTCAGCGCCTTCCTGACCGATAAGAACATCGAACTGCTGTTCAAGTCCGCGCCGCTGCACGACATCGGCAAGGTCGGCATCCCGGACCGCATCCTGCTCAAGCCCGGCCGCTTTGAGGGCAACGAGTTCGAGATCATGAAAACCCATACCACGCTGGGCCGTGATGCGATCCGCCAGGCCGAGCGCGAGCTGGGGCTGGAGGTGGATTTCCTCAAGTTCGCCAAGGAGATCGCCTACGGCCACCAGGAGAAGTGGGACGGCAGCGGCTATCCCGAAGGCCTGAGCGGCGACGACATCCCGATCTCCGCGCGATTGATGGCGGTGGCCGACGTCTACGACGCGTTGATCAGCCGCCGCGTCTACAAGGCCGGCATGTCGCACGAGGCGGCGGTGGCCATCATCGCCGAGGGACGCGGCAAGCACTTCGATCCCGACATGGTCGACGCCTTCATGGAGCTGCAGCAGGACTTCATCGACATCGCCAAGCGCTACGCGGACTCCGATCACGACATGGAAAAGAACCGCGAGAAGATCGAGCGCTTTACCGGTTGACCGTCAGGCCGCCAGCAAGGCCAGGCCCTCGGCGGCGTGGTTGGGGTCGACGTCGATGATCTCGGCCTTGACGATGTCGTGGACCACGAACGGATCCTGGTCGATGCGCGCTTGCAGCGCCTCGGGCGATGGCCCGGCGGCCAGGATGGCGCCGCCCAATCCGGGCCGGATGCTGCCGGCCAGCAGGAAGACGCCGTCGGCTATTCCTTTTTGCAGCCATTCACGGTGGCCCGCCATGTGGGCCGGCGCTTGGCTTTTGTTGGCAGAGAAGCGAAGCAGGACGATGTACATTGGTTTCTCCTTTGGCTAAGTTCTAAGTGTCGAGTGACATGAGCCGGGTCTTCAGGCGTCCCACTTCGCGCTTCACATAAGCGCGCTCGCCGAAAGCGTTCGACAAGGTCGCGACGCCCTGGCTGAACGCCAGCACCTGCAGCGCGAGATCGTCCGCGTTGGCCGCGTTGGCCGCGTGGCCGAGTTCCGTGAACTGCTCCCGCAGCCAATCGCGGAAGACGCTGAAGATGCCCACGGCTTGCGCGCGCGAAGGATGGTCCAGCTTTGCGAGCTCGCTGGTCATGGTGCCGACCGGGCAGCCGTAATGCTCGATGTCGGCCCGGTTGGCCACCACGATTTCGACGAAGCGGAACACGCGCTCCAGCGGCGTTGCCGCGCCCTCGGTCCAGCGGGCCAGCATGGCGCGCGTATCCGCCAGGCGTGCCTGGAGAACCGCTTCCAGGATCTCGTCCTTGGTCTTGAAGTGATAGTAGAAATTGCCGCGAGAGATACCCACGGCTTCGGCGATGGAGGCGAACGACGTCCGTTCATACCCTTGTTGGTAGAACAGCCGGTTCGCGGCCTCCACGATCTGTTCGCGCGTCCCCATTCCTGCCCACGTCTCCCGTTGGTTAAGTTGCCGGGAAATTTTAGGACAATTGTCCCAATGTGCGCAAGACGGGTGTTGTAAAAAAGCTCAGCTGACGGTGCGGAAGAAGCGCAGCATCTCGCGGCTGGCGTCCGGGCCTTTGGCGTCGGTGTAGGTGCCGCTGGCGTTGCCGCCGAACCAGGCGTGGCCTGCGCCGTGCACCACCCAGTGTTCGCCCAGCGGCGTGCCGTCCGCCTTGGTGTGCGTGGTCTGCGTGTAGCGGTGGCCGTTCGGTACGCTGCCCGACTGCACCGACGGCTTGCCCCGGTGGCTGTGCAGGCGCTGCTCGATCACCTGTTCGCCGTTGCGCGGATGGACGGTGGTGTCGCTGTCGCCGTGGAAGACGATGATGGGTTGCGCGCCGTTGCCGGCCTTGTGCGGCGAGTTGACGCCGCGCTTCATGGCCGACAGCGCCGACGGCAGGTCCTGCGCCGAGGCGAACGGCAGCCCCGAATGCACGCCCACCGCCGCGAACAGCTCCGGATACAGCGTGCCGACGATCACCGCCATCGCGCCGCCCGCCGACAGGCCGGCCACGTAGACCTGGCGCTCGTTGACCGGATACTCGTCGATGATCTGCCGCGCGATGCCGGCGATGATGGACGGTTCGCCCTGGCCGTGCTGCTGGTCGATGGCGTTGAACCAGTTCCAGCAGCGCTGCTGGTTGGCGTTGGGCGTTTGCTCCGGGTAGACCACGAAGCATTCCTTTTCCTCGGCCAGCGCATTCATTTGCGTGCCGGCGGCGAAATCGTCCGGGTTCTGGGTGCAGCCATGCAGCATCACCAGCAGCGGCATGGCCTGGCCGTGATAGCTGGCCGGGATGTACAGCTTGTAGTTGCGGGTGCCGGCGTGGTTGGTGTAGCTGCCCTTGATGAACTGCGCGCCCTCCGGCAGCGGCGCCGCCGGCGTTGGCTGCATGAAGGCGCTGGCGTCCATGGCACGGTTGAGGTTTGCCTGCAGGTCGATCTGGATGCCCATGCGGTTCAACATGTCCTGCGCATACTCGGCGGGATGCGTGGCCGGATTCGGCGTGGCCGTTTCGGTCGACGTCCGCGCCGTGGCTTCGGGCGCAGCCTTGGGTGCCGCTTCGGGCGCCGCATCCGCCGCGGAGCGGGCCGGTGGCGGATTAATGTCGCGCATCGGCGGCTGCGCCGGCGCGGCCGGCTGCATGGACGGATGTCCGCGCAGGCTGTCCATCGCCTGCTGAACGGTGGCCGACGCGCTTCGATTCATCAGCTTTTGCGCTGCCTCGCGCATGTGTGAAAACAGTGGTAGTTTCATGATGATCCTTTAATGGATGCGTTGGGCCAGCGCGCTTTTGAGCATGGCGCTGGCGTGCAGCGATCCCAATACGAAAATTGAGTCGATCGTCGCCAGCGCCAGTTCGACCGAAACGTCGCTGGCGATGCTGGCCAAGCCTAGGACCTGGATCTGCAGCCGCTCGCCGGCCGCCTGGATGGCTTCCAGGTCGGCGCGCGAATAGTGCTGCATCCCGAGTACCAGGCTTTTGCGCGCCACCGTCTGTTTGACGACGTCGGCGTGCTGGTTCAACTGATTGCGGATCGCCGTGCGTATCAAATCGGTGCGGTTGGAGTAAAACCCCTCCTGCACCAGCAGATCGATTTGTCCCAGGTCGATGGGACCGAGGTTGATCGTGATCTTTTCCGATTCGGCGGTCTTCAGTTTTAATTCTTGCTTTGCCATGAGTCTCCATCCGGTTACCATCTATATGGATGGTAGTATAGGCCTGAAAATCACCAAGTCAAGCGTGTTCGCGTCATAATGGCGGCATGAGTACACCTGCCAACCTGATCCCTCCCGGCGCGCCGGAACTGGCCGTACCGGTGCCATCGCCCTGCGTCAGCCTGTGCAAAATGGACGCCGACCGCCTATATTGCATGGGCTGCATGCGTACGATTCCGGAAATCGTCGCCTGGTCCACGGCGGACGACGACTACAAGCGCGGCGTCTGGGCGGAAATCCGCCGCCGTGAACAATTGATCAACTTCGACGACGAATGAACGCGCTGCCCGATACCATTCAGGTTTTTGAACGGGGTTGGCTGTCGTCCAACAACGTCATGCTGCTGGGCCGCGACGATACGGCCATCATCGACACCGGCTACATGACCCACGCGCCGCAAACGCTGGAACTGGTGCGCCACGCGCTGCGCGGACGGCACCTGGACCAGATCATCAACACCCATCTGCACTCCGACCATTGCGGCGGCAACGCCACCTTGCAGGCGCACTTCGGCAGCCGCACCTCGATCCCGGTCGCGGAAGCGGACAAGGTGCGGCACTGGGACGTGGAGGCGCTCAGCTTCAAGGCCACCGGCCAGCGCTGCGAGCGATTCACCTTCGACGCCACCATCGCCCCCGGCGACGTGCTGACATTGGCGGACATGGAATGGCAGGCGCTGGGCGCGCCCGGCCACGATCCGCATTCGCTGATCTTCTACTGCCCACAGGAGCGGGTGCTGATCTCGGCGGACGCGCTGTGGGAAAACGGCTTCGGCATCATCTTCCCGGAGCTGGACGGCCAGTCCGGCTTTGCCGAGGAACGCGCCACGCTGGACCTGATCGAAGGGCTGGACGTGCGGCTGGTGATCCCCGGCCACGGCAAGCCCTTCAACGACGTGGCCGGCGCGCTGGCGCGGGCCCGTTCGCGGGTGGATTACCTGGAAGCCGACCCGCTGCGCAACGCGCAGAACGCGCTGAAGGTGCTGCTGAAGTTCCTGCTGCTGGAGCGCCAGAGCATTCCGCTGGCGGAGGTGCCGCAGCTGCTGCTGGCGATGCCGGTGTTCGCCAAGGCCAACAGCAACTTCCTGAAGCAGACGCCGGAACAGGTCGCCACATGGGCCGCCGGGCAGCTGGTACGCGCCGGTGCGGCCCACGTCGAGGGTGAGCACTTACTTAATGTGTAGACGCCGGGCAAGTGTAGAGGAAGTCGCCTAGTTTCGGCACGGTCGTACTATTTTCGATCTATAATCGATTTTCCTCAACTTACCGACAGCGAGTGCGCCATGGCCCTGCCAGCAGTCTTGCAAAACCTTTCCCTTCCCGTCATTGCATCGCCGATGTTCATCGCCAGCGGCCCGGCCCTGGTCGCGGCGCAGTGCAAGGCCGGCATCGTCGGCTCCTTCCCGGCGCTGAACGCGCGTCCCGCGGAAATGCTGGACGTGTGGCTGACCGATTTGCAAAAAGAGCTGGCCGACTTCCAGGCCGCCAATCCGGACAAGCGCGTCGGCCCGATCGCCGTCAACCAGATCGTGCACCAGTCGAACGACCGCCTGGCGCATGACGTGGAAGTCTGCGTCAAGCACCAGATCCCGATCATCATCTCGTCGCTGCGCGCGCCGCCGAAGGAGATGCTGGATGCGATCCACAGCTACGGCGGCATCGTCTTGCACGACGTGATTTCGATCCGCCACGCCGAGAAGGCGCTGGAGGCGGGCGTCGATGGCCTGATCCTGGTGGCCAGCGGCGCCGGCGGCCATGCCGGCACCTTGTCGCCGTTCGCGCTGGTGGGCGAAATCCGCAAATTCTTCAAGGGCCCGATCGCGCTGTCCGGCTCCATCGCTACTGGCGACGCGATCCTGGCGGCGCAGGCGATGGGCGCGGACTTCGCGTACATCGGCTCGCGCTGGCTGGCGACGCAGGAATCGAACGTCAGCGACGATTACCGCAATGCGATCGTGGAATCCACTGCGGCGGATATCGTGTACTCGAACCTGTTCACCGGCGTGCATGGCAACTACCTGAAGAAATCCATCGTCGCCGCCGGCCTGGATCCGGATGCGCTGCCGCAGGCCGACAAGAGCTCGATGAACTTCGGCTCCAGCAGCGCCAAGGCCTGGCGCGACATCTGGGGCGCGGGCCAGGGCGTGGGCCTGATGGACGACGTGCCGACCACCGCCGAGATGGTGGCGCGCCTGAAGCAGGAATACGACGCGGCCCGCGCGCGCCTGGCGCTGTAATTACGGCTTGACCGACAGGCTGCCGCGCGCAGCCTGTTTGCCGCGCACCCAGACGGTGTCGATGTTGTCGTAGGCGCGGATATCGTCCAGTGGCGACATCTTCATCAGCACCAGGTTGGCGACCTTGCCCGCTTCGATGGTACCGACCTGCGCGTCGATCTTGAAGGTGCGGGCGTTGTTGATGGTGGCCGCCTTGAACAGCTGCGCCAGCGACAGCCCGGCGTTGTGCAGGTCCTGCATCTCCAGGTAGCCGTTCAGGCCGGGGATGTTGCCGTAGGTTGGCGAGGATGGCGTGTCGGTGCCGAACACGAAGTTGGCGTCCTTGCCTGCCAGGTAGGCCACCACTTGCCCCTGGCGGCGCAGCGGCGCCTCCATGCCTTTTAAGACCGCGGCGTCGGTTTCGTCTTCCGCGATCTCCTGCCGGAACCACTGGCCTTCCGGCGTCTTGAGCCAGGCCAGCATCGCCGGCGGCAGCAGCTTGGCCAGCGCCGGGTTGTTCAGATAGGCCGGTTCGAAGTAGGCGTTCAGGCCATGCAGCACCTGCATCGTCGCCTGGTAGCCGATCCTGCGCTCGGCGATCGTGTCCAGCAGCCGCTTGATTTCGGCCGGCAGCTCCTTCTCCTTGTCCAACTCTCCCCAGTGCCACATGCCGTGCGCCAGCACATCGACGCCGCCGTTGACGGCAAAAGTCTGCGCCTCGAACGAATTGCCGTGGGTGACCAGCACCAGGCCGTCCTTGCTGGCGGCCGCGCGCACGTCCGCGTACACGGCGGGGCTCATCACCGGCAGGTTGTGCATGGTGCCGAAGCCGTGTTCGAAGTGGGTCTTGACGCAGATGGCGCCGTCGGCCTTGGCCCGCGACACGCCTTTGGCCGGGGTGTAGTCCTCCGGCTTGAATTTGGCCGGGATCTTGTCGGCCTGCGCCGGGTCGTAGATAAAGTTGGAGAACATCTCGAAGCGCGTCTCCGGCGGCGCGTAGGACGAGGGGTAGCCGTTGGCGAACACCAGCGGCGCGCCGCAGTCATAGACGTCCGGGTGCAGCGGCGTGGCCTTCACGCGGTCGATGAACTCGCGGTTGCCGGCGGCCAGGTCGATTACCGTCGTGTAGCCGTAGTAGAGGAAGGAGCGCGGCATCTGCGCGAAGTATTCGGCGGCCATGGTCTTTTTCTGGTCGGCCTGCTCGAAGCTCATGCCGGGGACGGAGTACAGGTGGACGTGCGAGTCGATCAGGCCGGGCGTGAGGTACTGGCCCTTGCCGTCGATGCGGCGCGCGCCGGCCGGCGCCTTTTTGCCGGCGCCGCGCTCGACGCGGACGATGCGTTCATCTTCGATCAGGACGCTGCCGGTTTCGATGCGGTCCAGCTTTTCCGGCGACACCAGCTTGACGTTGGTGATCCAGGTCTGCGGCCCGGCCTCGCAGCCCTGGGCGCAGAGGACGAGGGAAAGGCTGGCAAGAATGCGGGTGGTTTTCATGCATGGCTCCGGGTTGTGAGGAGCCCAGTGTGCCGCCACAGGCTGTGGTTTGCGTCCCAAATGATGATCTGGCACCTGCTACGCGGGCGTTCTGGCCTGGTCGCGGAACTCGCCCGGCGTCATGCCGGTCTGTTTCTTAAATACGCGGTTCATCGCGCTTTTGCTGTTAAATCCGGCCAGTATCGACAGGTCAAGGATGCTGGCGCTGGCCTGTTCGGGGTCGTGCAGGGCCAGTTTCAGCGCGTCCACGCGGTGGCGGTTCAGGTAATCGGCGAAATTGCCGCCGCAGTTTTCGTTGATCAGCTGGGACAGTTCGTGCGGCGTCATCGCCACCTGTGCGGCCAGGTCTTCCAGCTTCAATTCGCCGTTGCGGTAGGGCTGGTCCTGTGCCATGCAGTCGGTCAGGCGGGCGAGGAAGGTATCGCGGTCGCTGGCGGACAGCTGCTTGCTGGCGTAGCGCTGCTTGGCCGGCGCCGGCGGCGGCAGCGCGCGTGGACGGTAGCCTAGCGGCAGCCGCATCGCCGTGATGGCGGTCGCGAACACGAACACCATCAGCGAGATGCCGTCCATCGCGTCGCCGGACAGCGGCGTCTCCACGTCCAGCACCTCCATCGCCAGGGCGATGATGCTCAGCACCGCGCTGACCAGCCATGCGTGCATCAGGCGCCGCAGGTCGCGCACCAGGTCCGATTCGGCCGGCACGCGGCGGACCAGCAGGAAGGTGGCGCGGATGTAGGCCAGCAGGATCGCCAGCTTGGACAGCCCCGCCACGGTCATGTACCACGGCCACCCGTCCCAGTGGTGCAGCCATGCCAGCTTCTGCTCGGCCGAGCGCAGGTAGAAGGGCATCATCGCCAGCGTGGCGGCGGCGAACGGCGCGAAGTGCAGCAGCGCGCGGCGGCCCAGCGGCTGGTCCGACAGCATCGCGCGCAGGTAGAGATATTGAAGCGGCCCGACGGCCAGGCCGAGCGTGACGATGGCCAGCGCGCTGTGCGGATACTGCTGATACAGGTGATTGAGGCCCAGCCAGTTATGGCCGATGATGGCCGCGAACACCAGCAGCAGCGCGGACAGCAGCTGGTTAGCGGTACGCATCTCCGGCTGGCGCACGCTGAGCAGCGACGCCGCCATGAGGAAGGCCTGGCCTATCGCCAGCAGGAACAGCCACGAAAGTACCAGATTGAACATTCCGTCGATGCTCACATTTTCCAAGGAATAGTGAAACATCATAAAGCCGCCTTGGAATTTTGACCACTGGTACTATTATGTTAAATATATTTAACATAAATAAGACGGACCATGAACCTGGCCCAGATCGGTGACGAAATCCATAGCAAGCGCATCCAGGTGGGCCTGATGGCAGGTCAGTCGGCGTCCTGTAGCTCTATCCGTTGAATCCATTCCTTGATCGTCGAGATGCGATCCTTTAACTGCGGCACCTTGGCACTGCCGCAAAGATTATTCCGTTTGCCATACAGGCAAAAGTTTAATTCCCGCGTGCGGTCGGCGTGTGGGGACTGCATATCGTCGATTAATGACATGTGTCCCTTGGCGTTCTTCCCGTGGATAGACTGTACTTTTAGCCCGGGAGCCGGATTTTCAAATCCGGTCGGCGCCGATTTTGGCAGGCAACTGAGGTTCAGCCGGAGGGATGCCGGCGACGCGCCTTCGAATTTTATGACGCACGCGGGACTGTCCGGGTCGAAGTTGGGGATGGTCAGTTCATGCGATTGAACTGGCTCCGCCTGCAGGCCACCACAGACCCCGCAGCCTATCAGCAGCACCACCAAACAGGCTTTTCTCATTGCTGACCATTTCCCTGACAGAGTTCTACGAGAACGAAAGCAATTATACTAATTCCAATCTTATCAATTGGTGAACTCTGTTCGATGAAAAAAATCCGCGTTTTGACGATGGTGCTGGCGCTGGCCAACGCCCATGCTGATGCCACCGTGCTGCCCAACGACGCTGCCAAGCCGCTGGTGCAGGAAGGGGAGGTGCTGACTGCACAAGGCAACTTCCAGGAGGCGCTGAACAAATTTTCGGCGGCGGCCAAGGCCGATCCGGCCGCATCGATGCCGCTGTCGCATATCGCACATGTGCTGATGGTGGCGTCGTTGAATGCCGATGGCGCCAACGCTGCCAAATTGCGGCAGCAGTCGGAGGGCGCCGCGCATCAGGCCCTCAAGCTGGATTCCGCCGACCCGTTGGCGCAGGAAGTACTGCGCCGGCTGGAGGACGGAAAAAGCGCGCCCTTGCATGAGACATCGGTGGACGTGTTGAAAGTGGTGCAGGAAGGCGAAGTGCTGTACCACGGGCGCAAGCTCGATGAGGCACGCGTCAAATACGAGCAGGCCGCGAAGATGGACCCGCGGTATTCGTCGGTGCTGGTCTTCATCGGCGATACGTACTACGTGCAGGAGAACATGCCGGAAGCGGAGGCCTGGTTCCGCAAGGCGGCCGAGTTGGAGCCGTTGAACGGCCAGGCGTGGCGCTTCCTGTCCGATGCGCTGGCCAAGCAGGGCAAGCGTCCCGCTGCCGAAGCCGCGCTGTTGAGCGGTATCGCCGCGCAGCCCAGCCAGCGCCCCACCTGGGACAAACTGGCCTCCCTGCGCAGCGCACAAGGTTATCCGCTGACGGCCCTGCAGATGAAGCGCAAGGCCAGCGCCGTCATGGACCCGGCGACCGGCAAGTTCACCATCAATCTGGACCCGGCGCTCAGGGAGCCGGAGCAAAAGAGCTCCGACAGCGGGGTATGGCTGATGCTCGCCGCCACCGAGTCCGGTCTGCGCGGCAAGAACCGCGCAGACAAGGTGGCCGACAAGCCATTCGCCATCGAGCTGGCGTCGTGGGAGGGTGCGATGAAGGTGGCGGACGAACTGGCCGCCAACGGCGGTGGCGAAGTCACTGATCCCAACTTGAAGACCATGCACATGCTGGCCAAGGCCGGCCAACTGGAGACCGCGCTGATGCTGTTGCAGTACAAGGAGTCCTGGCGCCCCGAGTTCGAGGCGTGGAAGCGCGAACACCCGGACGGCATCCGCAAGTTCGTCGACGCATACGGCCTGCGGCCGTAAGGCTTAGTTCTCGGTCTGGATGGCCCACAGGCCTGGCAGGTTGCGCCAGTAGCCGTAGGCATCCATGCCGAAGCCCACCACGAAGCGGTTCGGAATGGTGATGCCGACGATGTCCGCCTTGACCGGCTTGGCCTTGCCGATCGCCTTGTCGGCGAAAACGGCCAGCACCACTTCGGCCGCACCCATGTCCAGCAGGCGCTGTTTGACGTGGGCCAGCGTTTCGCCTTCGTCCAGGATGTCGTCCAGCACGATGACCACGCGGCCGGCCACGTTCGAACGCGGCACCACTTTCCACACCACTTGTCCGCCCTGGTCGTCGTCGCCGTAGCGGCTCACGTGGATGTAGTCGAATTCGAGCGGGAAGGTCAGCTGCGGCAGCAGGTTGCCGGTGAAGACCACCGCGCCGCCCATCACGCCCAGCACCAGCGGGAAGGCGTCGCTGTCCGGCTGGTTGAAACGGGTATTGAGGGTCTCGGCCATCGCGGTGACGGCGTGGTCGACGTCTGCCTTGGTGAACAGCTCTTCCGCGTTTTCCAGCAGGGCGCGGGCGCGGTTGTGGTGGAAGTCTTGCATGGTCTTCTTCGGCTTCTAAAAACGGGTGGTAAGTTCGCTATTATCCGCCATATCCCGCCACACCGCATGCCGTTGGTTTTCCGCCACAACCGGCTACTTGTAATCGCGGATGTCGTCGATCACCTTGCCGTCGTTGGGCAGGCTGCCGATGGCGGCAAACCGCACCTCGCCCCGCAGTTTGGTCAGGTCGCGTATCGATTCGGTGATGGCGACGGCGCTGCTGGCGCTGGACGGATCGGCCACTTCGCAATGCAGCGTCATCACGTCGTGCGCCATCTGGCCCGACACCACCAGCCGCGCCTTGACGATCTCGGGATGGCGGCGGGTGACGTCGTGCACCTGCGACGGATGCACGAACATGGCGCGCACCTTGGTGGTCTGGTCGGCGCGGCCCATCCAGCCCTTGATGCGGGTGTTGGTGCGGCCGCAGGGAGAAGGTGGAACGCCGGCCAGCACCGCGGACAGGTCGCCGGTGGCGAAGCGTATCAGCGGATAGTCTGGATTGAAGAGGGTGACCACCACTTCGCCGATTTCGCCGTCCGGCACCGGATCGCCGGTGCCGGGGCGGACGATTTCCAGTATCAGGTCCTCATCAAGCACCATGCCGGGATCGCGCGTGCCGCCGCTCTGGGTTTCATACGCGATGCTGCCGATATCGGCCGACGCGTAGCATTGCAGCACATGCGGCACGCCATGCTCGACGAACCAGCCGCGCAGCGATTCGGGCAGCGCCTCGGCGGACACCAAGGCCTGCCTGATGCTGCTGATGTCCGCGCCCAGCTCCTGCGCCTTTTCGATGATGATCTTGAGGAAGGACGGCGTGCCGATGTAGGTATCCGGCCGCAAGTGACTGATGGCCTGCACCTGCATCTCGGTCTGGCCGGCGCCGGCCGGTATCACGGCGCAGCCGATACGCGCGGCGCCGCCTTCGACCATGAATGCCGCCGGCGTGAAGTGATACGAGAAGCAGTTCTGCAGCAGGCCGCCGGCGCGCACGCCGGCCGCGTACATCGGCCTTGCGAAACGCCACCAATCCTGACCCCGTCCCTCGGGATCGAAGATCGGTCCCGGCGACATGAACACCCGCGACAGCTGGCCCACCGGCGTGGTATTGAGGCCGCCGAACGGCGCCTGCTGTTTCTGCAATCCGTGCAGGTCGGACTTGCGCGTCACCGGCAGCGTGGCCAGCGCGGCGCGGCTGTTGATGCCGGCCGCGTTCACATCGTGCAGGATGCGCGACCAGCCGGCGGCCGCCTTGGCGCGCGCCACCAGCTGCGGCAGGCGCGACATCAGCTCGCGCTCGCGTTGTTCGGGCGAGCGCGTTTCCAGACTGTCGAGAGTATCGGCCATGGTTGTTTATCCTTGTATCTCGCGTTGCAGCTTCTTGGTCAGTTTGCCGAACACCAGTTCATAGGAACGCGTCAGCAGCTCTTTGGCTTCGGCGTCGCTGAGGGTTTTCAAATCTTCGACGCGCACCCACTTCGCGCGCGCCAGGTAGGGCGCGGGGATGATGCCCGGGCGGTCGGTCAGTTCCAGGAAGCGCTCGTCGTCCACCTTGAAGCTGATGGCCTTGGCCTTGTCATCCAGCTCGGTGACGGCGAACATTTTCGTCCCGACGGAGAACACGAGGTCCGCGCCCCACTTGGTATCCTCGGCCGCGCCGGGGAAGGTGCGGCACAGGGCCTTGGCCTGCTTGATGTTCATGCGTTGTTGTCCTCTGTTCCTCAGGCCAGCCAGCGTTTGCGGCGGCGGTAGAATTTCATGTCGCGGAAGCTCTTGCGGCCGGCGCCGGAAACGCCCAGGTAGAACTCCTTCACGTCTTCATTGCTGGCCAGTTCGGAGGCCGCGCCTTCCATCACCACGCGGCCGTTTTCCAGGATGTAGCCGAAGTCCGCGTAGCGCAGCGCGATGCTGGTGTTCTGCTCGGCCAGCAGGAAGGAGACGTTCTCCTTGCTGTTCAAGTCCTTGACGATGCCGAAGATCTCGTCGACGATCTGCGGCGCGATGCCCATCGACGGCTCGTCCAGCAGGATCATCGACGGCTTGGCCATCAGCGCGCGGCCGATGGCGCACATCTGCTGCTCGCCGCCGGACGTGTAGCCGGCCTGGCTGGCGCGCCGCTCACGCAATCGCGGGAAGTAGTGGTAGACCTTCTCCAGCGACTCCTTCAGCTCCCCCCGCGATGCGCTGCGGGTGTAGGCGCCGGTGAGCAGGTTCTCTTCGATGGTCAGGTGGCCGAAGCAGTGGCGCCCCTCCATCACCTGCGACAGGCCGCGCCGCACCAGCTCATTGGGCGTGAGCTGGTCGATGCGCTCGCCCTTGAACTGGACTTCGCCCTTGGTGACGTCGCCCCGTTCGCCGCGCAGCAGTGTGGAGATGGTCTTGAGCGTGGTGGACTTGCCGGCGCCGTTGGCGCCCAGCAGGGCCACGATCTTCCCCTGCGGGACCTGCAGGGACACGCCCTTGAGCACCAGGATCACGTGGTCGTAGATCACTTCCACGTTGTTCACGGACAGGTAGGGCGCGGCCGCCGGAGCGGCCGCTGTGCTGGCGGCGGCGATCATTTTGCGCAGGCCGGCGTGATTTTTTTCTCGGCCGCGTAGGCTGCGGAGCTTTCCTCCAGCAGCTTGCGGGTCAGCGCCTTGTCGCCGACGATCCAGTTCGGCGTGATGGCGTTCCACTTCTTGCCGTCCCATTGCTGGACCTTGACCGCGCCCGAGCCCTCATGGTCTTCGCAGCTGGTCTTCACCGGCGGCAGCATGCCCAGGGCGCCGATGGCTTTCTGGCGCGCCTCGTCCACGTTCAGGTGCTCCAGTCCCCAGCGCATTTGCTCGCCGGTGACCGGCTTGCCCTTGCCGAATTTTTCCTGCGCGGTGCGCATCGCCTCCACCCACAGGATGGCCGCGCTGACGCCGCGCATGTGATACACGGAGCCGATGCGCGTACGGTCGGCCAGGTTGCCCTTGCCGGCGTCGTAGAGTTTTTTGTGGATCTCTTCCATCACCGGGTAGTTGCCCGGCGTATTGAAGGTCATCGCGCTGTAGCCTTTGGCGGCATCGCCGGCCGGCACGGTGTCTTCTTCAGAGCCAGCCCACCACACGCCCAGCAGCTTCTCGCGCGGTATGCCGTTGCGCTGCGCGGTCTTGATGGCGACCGCGTTCATCGAGCCCCAACCCCACAGGATCACGTGGTCGGGATTAGCCTGGCGGATCTGCAGCCACTGCGATTGCTGCTCGGTGCCCGGCGGCGTGACGGGAATCTTGACCAGTTCGAAGCCGTGCTGCTTGGACAAGGCCTCCAGCACCGGCAAGGGTTCCTTGCCGAACGCCGAATCGTGGTACAGATAGGCGATCTTCTTGCCTTTCAATTTGGCCATGCCGCCGTCCTTGTCGCCGAGGTATTTGACCATCGCGGCGGCCTGGTTCCAGTAGCTGGTAATCAGCGGGAACACGTAGGGGAAGACCTTGCCGTTGGCGGCGTCCGAGCGGCCGTAGCCGATCATCGTCATCGGGATTTTATCGATGGCCAGGCGATCCAGCACGCCGTAGGCGACGCCGGTGGACAGCGGCTCGACCAGCGTGGCCCCGCCGTTCTTGGTCTTCAGGCGCTCGTAGCATTCGACGCCGCGCGAAGGGTTGTATTCGGTCTCGCACTCTTCCCACGAGATCTTCACGCCGTTCACGCCACCCGCCAGGTTGACCAGGTTGAAGTAGTCGATGATGCCGCCGTAGAAGCCGGAACCGCCCGCCGCATAAGGGCCTACGCGGTACGAGGGCAGGGCGACGTATTGGTCCTGGGCCCATGCGGGAATGGATGCAGCCAGCGTGAGTCCAAGTACCAGGGATGCGATGCGTTTCATTGTCTTCTCCTCCAGGTTATTGTTGTTTGCGTTCAGTGCGGGAATGGCCACAGACGCAGTTTCTCTTTACCGATTTGCCATAAACGCGCCAGACCGTGGGGTTCCACGATCAGGAAAAATACGATCAATGCGCCGAACACCATCAGCTCCAGGTTGGAGGCGACGCTGGTCGGCAGCGCCAGGCCGTGCGCGAAGATGTTCAGGAACACCGGCAGCAGCACGATGAAGGCCGCGCCGAGGAAGGAGCCGAGCACCGACCCAACGCCGCCGATGATCACCATGAACAGGATGCGGAACGAGAGGTCCAGGTTGTAGGCTTCCGGCTCGACCGTGCCGAGGTAGGCGTATGCATACAGCGCGCCGGCCACGCCGCAGTAGAAGGAGCTGACGGCGAAGGCCAGCAGCTTGGTGCGCATCAGGCGGAAGCCGATCACTTCGGCCGCCACGTCCATGTCGCGCACCGCCATCCACGAGCGGCCCACATTGGAGCGGATCATGTTCTTGGCCAGCAGCGCCATCACCGCCACCACGCCCAGCACCAGCAGGTACTTGCGGTCCGGCGTGTCGAACTGGAAGCCGAGGATGACGATCTTCTGCGCGGTGATCACGCCGGATGTGCTGTAGTTGGTCAGGTAGGGGATCTTGGTGAGGCACCACACCACGAAGAACTGCGTGGCCAGTGTGGACGCGGCCAGGTAGAAGCCGCGTATCCGCAGCGACGGCAGGCCGAAGGCGATGCCGACCATCGCCGCGCTCAAGCCGCCCAGCACGAAGGCCAGCAGCACCGGCAGGCCTGGCAGGCGCGCCAGGAAGTTGTACGAGGCGAAGGCACCGACCGCCATGAAGGCGGCGGTGCCCAGCGACAGCTGGCCGGCGTAGCCGGTGAGAATGTTCAGTCCCAGCGCGGCCAGCGAGAATATCAGGAAGGGGATCAGGATCGCCGACAAGGTGTACGGCGATGCGAACAGCGGCACCACCACGATCGCCACCGCCAGCAACGCGAACAGCGCGATGCGGTCCTGGAGGATGGGGAAGATCTGGCTGTCGGCCTGATAGCTGGTTTTGAATTGTCCTGCTTCGCGGTAGAGCATAGGTTGTACCTTTAGCCTCTCAGATTCTGCGGATGATTTTTTCGCCGAACAGGCCTTCCGGCCGCACCAGCAGGAACAACAGCGCCAGCACATACGGGAACCAGCCTTCGATGCCGCCGCCGACCAGCGGGCCGATATACACCTCGGCCATCTTCTCGGAGGCGCCGATAATCAGGCCACCGACAATCGCGCCTGGCATCGACGTGAAGCCGCCGAGGATCAGCACCGGCAGCGCCTTCAGCGCCACGAAGGTCAGCGCGAACTGCACGCCGTTGCGGGCGCCCCAGAGCAGGCCCGCCACCAGCGCGACCAGCCCGGCCACCGCCCACAGCACCGCCCAGATGCGCTGCAGCGGAATGCCGACGGCCAGCGCGGCCTGGTGGTCGTCCGCCACCGCGCGCAGGGCGCGGCCCACCTTGGTCTTGGAGAACAACAGGGCCAGCGCCGTCACCAACAAGCCGCAGACGGCGGCCGCCATGATGTCGAACTGCGAGACCATGATGTTATATTTGGTCATCAGGTATTCGGACGGCACGTCCTCGATCGGCAGTTCCAGCTTGTGCACTTGCGAGCCCCAAACCAGCTGCGCCAGGCCTTCGATGAAAAACGCCAGGCCGATGGTCGCCATGAACAGCGTGATCTCCGGCTGGTTCACCAAGGGCCGCAGCACCACGCGCTCGATTGCCATGCCGAGCAGGATCATCACCACGATGGTGAGCGGTATCGCCACCCACAGCGACACGCCGAACTTGTCGACGATGCCGACGCAGGTGAGCGCGGCGAAGAACACCATCGCGCCCTGGGCGAAATTGAAAACGCCGGAGGCCTTGTAGATCAGCACAAAGCCGATCGCCACCAGCGCGTACATCACGCCGGACAGCAGGCCGCCGATCAGCACCTCAAAGAAAAAGTTCACGTTCATTCGCAGGCCTTTCCGAGGTAGGCGTTGATCACGTCCTGGTTGCAACGGATATCGTCGGGCGTGCCGTCGCCGATTTTCTTGCCGTAGTCGAGCACCACCACGCGGTCCGAGATGTCCATCACCACGCCCATGTCATGCTCGATCAGCACGATGGTGGTGCCGAATTGGTCGTTCACGTCGAGGATGAAGCGGCACATGTCCTGCTTCTCTTCCACGTTCATGCCGGCCATCGGTTCGTCCAGCAGCAGGATCTCCGGTTCGGCGGCCAGCGCGCGGCCCAGCTCCACGCGCTTCTGCAGGCCGTAGGGCAGGCGGCCCACCGGCGTCTTGCGGATCGCCTGGATCTCCAGGAAGTCGATGATCTCCTCGGCCTTGACGCGGTGGGCGATCTCCTCGCGCCGCGCCGGGCCCCAGTACAGCGCCTGCATCAGGAAGTTGGACTTCATCTTCAGGTTACGGCCGGTCATGATGTTATCGAGGACCGTCATGCCCTTGAACAGCGCGATGTTCTGGAAGGTGCGGGCGATGCCGGATTTGGCGGCCGCGTGGCAATCCATGTTCTTGCGGTGCTCGCCGCGGTAGATGATCTCCCCCAGCTGCGGGCGGTACACGCCGTTGATCACGTTGAGCATCGAGCTTTTGCCGGCGCCGTTCGGGCCGATGATGGCGCGGATCTCGTGCTGCTTCACGTCGAAGGAGATGTCGGTCAGCGCCTTCACGCCGCCGAACGACAGCGAGATGTTCTTCAGGTCGAGGATCACCGGGCCGATCTTGCGGCGGCCGGGATCGGCGTCCGCTCCGAAGTGGGTGTCTGGTTCGTTCATTTGCATGGTGGCTTCCTCTGTCATGCCGCTGCCTGGATGGCAGGGAAGGTCTTGCAGGACTCGATCACGAGGTCCGCCGCCACCAGCCCTGTGCGGCCGTCCTCGAACTTGACCTGTGTTTCGATGTACTGCGATTGCTTGCCGCTGTAGAGCGCGTCGATCAGCACCGCGTACTTCTCGGCGATGAACTTGCGGCGCACCTTGCGCGTGCGGGTCAGCTCATCGTCGTCCGGGTCGAGCTCCTTGTGCAGCACCAGGTAGCGGTGGATCTGCGTGTCGCTCATCATCGGCTCGGCCGCCAGGTCGGCGTTGACCTGCTCGATGCAGTCGCGCACCAGGCCATACACCTGTGGGTGCGCGGCCAGGTCGGTGTAGCCGGAATAGGCGATGCTGCGGCGTTCGGCCCAGTTGCCCACGGCTTCCATGTCGATATTGATGAAGGCGCAGACTTCGTCGCGCTTGTCGCCGAACACCACCGCCTCTTTGATGAAGGGGAAGAACTTGAGTTTGTTCTCCACGTAGTTGGGCGCGAAGATGGCGCCGTTGTTCATCTTGCCGACATCCGCCGCGCGGTCGATGATCTTCAGATGGCCTTCGTGGTCGAACAGGCCGGCGTCACCGGTGTGGAAGTAGCCTTCGGCGTCGATCGCTTCGCTGGTGGCGTCGGGGCGCTTGTAATAACAGTCCATCAATGTTGGTGACCTGACCAGCACCTCGCCGTTGTCGGCCAGCTTGACCTCGACGCCGGGCGCCGGCAGGCCGACGCTGTCGAACTTGATCTGGCCGTCCGGCTGGAGGCAGATGTAGGCGCAGGTTTCGGTGGAGCCGTAGAACTGCTTCAAATTGACGCCGATGGAGCGGTAGAAGCGGAACAGGTCCGGCCCGATCGCGGCGCCGGCCGTGTAGGCGACCCGCACGCGTGACATTCCGAGCACATTCTTCAACGGGCCGTAGACCAGAACCTGACCTAGCGCATAAGCCAGGCGGTCCCACAGCGGCACCGGCTTGCCGTCCAAAATGGCCGCGCCGCTGCGGCGGGCCACCGCCATGAAGTGATGGAACATGCGGCGCTTGATGGCGCCGGCGTCCTCCATCCGTATCATCACGGTGGTGAGCATGTTCTCGAACACGCGCGGCGGGGCGAAGTAATAAGTAGGGCCGATTTCGCGCATGTCGGTCATGACGGTGTCGCCGGATTCGGGGCAGTTGACGGTGAAGCCGGCCGTCATCGCCTGCGCGAAGGAGAACAGGCAGTCGCCCACCCAGGCCATCGGCAGGTAGGACAGGATGTCTTCTTCGTCGGTGAGGTGCTCGAAACCGACGCCGCCGGTGCCGGCCGCGATCAGCGCGGAGTGGGTCTGGCACACGCCTTTGGGCTTGCCGGTGGTGCCGGAGGTGTACAGGATGACGGCGTTGTCGCTGCCCTTGCCGGCTTTGATGGCGTTGTCGAACATGCCGGGATTGGCCTTGTCCCAGGCGCGGCCGATCTCCTGCAGACGGGCGAAGGACAGCAGCCCTTGCTGGCGATAGTGGCGCATGCCGCGTTCGTCGTCGTAGGCGACGTGTTCGATGTGCGGGTAGAGGCTTTGCAATTCCATCAACTTGTCGACCTGTTCCTGGTCTTCGACGATGGCGTAGCGGATCTCGGCGTTTTCCAGAACATAGGCCATGTCGGCGGCCGGGGCGTCCTGGTACAGCGGCACGGGCACGCCGCCCAGGCACTGCGCGGCCAGCATGGACCAGTAGAGGCGGGGGCGGTTGTCGCCGATGATGGCCAGGTTCATGCCGCGCTGGAAGCCGATGGCGGCCAGGCCGCAGGCCAGCGCCCGCACTTCGTCGTTGACTTGGGCCCAGGTCCAGCTTTGCCAGATGCCCAGGTATTTTTCCCTGAAAGCGGGTTTCCCTGGGCGGAGCTGGCCATGAGCCAGCAGCCAGCGCGGGAACGTCTCGTTCTGTGTATGCACCAGTGTCTCCTGTTGCTATTTGCTCGTACTTGTTAAACTTCTGATACGGCAGCCTTTTTATGTGATGATATTAGCTCGCCGCCGACAGTCAGGTTGTCTTTTCGGCGACATTTGACTGAACTTTCCATGGTGCGTTGCAATAATGCCTAATCAACATCAAATTACCCTCAAGGAAGCGTTGCGCACGGCGATCTGGGCCCAGGGCCTGACGCCGGAGCAAATGGCGCGCGTGGAGGCCGAGACCTTTGAAACCTTTGTCCCGAAGGGCGGTTATGTTTGCCGCAAGGGAGAAATGGTGGAGCATTGGCTGGGTATTATCGAGGGCATGGTGAAGATGACCAATTTCTCGGCGGCGGGTAAAAGCGTGTCATTTACCGGTGTACCGCCTGGTGGGTGGTTCAGCGAAGGTTCGCTTTTAAAAAGAGAACATCTTAAATACGATGCGATGGCTTTGCGCGACAGCCGTATTGCGCGCATGCCGCTTTCTACTTTTCATTGGCTGTTGGAAAACAGTTTGCCATTTACGCGGTTTTTATTAATGCAGCTGAATGAGCGCCTGGGGCAGTTTATCGGCATGGTGGAAAATGACCGCTTATTAAATCCCGATACTCGCGTGGCGCGTTGTTTGGTTTCAATGTTTAATTCCCATCTTTATCCGGGATTGGAAAAGCTGGTGCAAATATCGCAGGAGGAATTAGGCCTGCTGTCGGGCGCATCGCGCCAGCGTGCCAATCAGGCGTTACAGCTGCTGGAGAAACAAGGCTTATTAAGTCTTGATTACGGCGGCATCCGCATTCTCGATCTCGAAGGCCTGCGCCGCTACGAGGCCTGAGTCCCACTCCTTGGAATGATGAAGTCCCGATCAGGGACGTTTTGCCCTCAAAATATGCTAAATTTTAGCGTGTTTGAGCCAAATTCCAGCGCGGGAATGGCGGATTTGCGCCATGCGCACGAATCGAGCGGCTGCTAAATGCCGCGTCATCGTCGCTGACCAGGAAAGTGAGGGGGAGTATCGGGAGCGCGCGTTATGCGAATAAAGCGGCGATTAAATCGTTATGCGGCGTTACGCTGTTTTGCTAACCAGCGGTCGTGCATTTGAACTTCCCAGTGCGGGATCAGGCATTGAAGTGGTCACTCTTCCACGGCCGTTTAACATGCGGCTTAACGTTGGCGGCGCGACACCCAGTTTCCGCGGCATATTGCCGATCGCTGATTTTCTGTAGTCGCAGAAAAATACTTCCGTGAGCAATTCGCCGGGGGAGTAGAGAATTATGCGCGTCCATTAATGATTATTTCTCTAATCTGGCCAAGGCCATATTCCAGCGTGATTGCAAAATTCGAAGACCGTCGTGATCCTTTGTGCTGGAGCGAGACAATCATGGTCACGACGGTTGAGCAATTAACGCATTCCAGATCAAGTTGCAAACCTGCCCCTCGGGCAATCGGAGTATCATAGCGACAAGCTATGCCGCATCGGCGGCGCACCGGAAATCGACTTATCCCATGCATACTCCAGATACTTCCCCCGTCGTCGAGCGCCTTGCGCTGTTGCGCGCGGCGATGCGCCGCCAGAATATCGACGCGCTGATCGTGCCGTCGGCCGATCCTCATTTGTCCGAATATTTGCCAATGCGCTGGCAGGGCCGCGAATGGCTGTCGGGATTTACCGGCTCGGTTGGTACTTTTATTGTCACGCCGGAATTCGCCGGCGTCTGGACCGATGCCCGTTACTGGACCCAGGCCGAGCAGCAGCTGGCCGGCACCGGCATCGCGCTGATGAAACTGACCTCCGGCGCCAGCGTTCAATATGTTGACTGGGTGGCAATAACCCTGCAATCCGGCCAGACGGCGGCGGTCGATGGCGCGGTGCTCGGCCTGTCCATCGCCCGCCTGCTGGAACAGGCGCTGAAAGCGAAAAACGTCACCCTGCGCACCGATCTGGACCTGCTGGACGAGGTCTGGACCGGCCGCCCAACGCTGCCCGAAGCGCCGGTCTACGAACACCTGCCGCCGTTCGCATCGCAGACCCGCGCCGAAAAGCTTGTCAATTTGCGCACGACGATGCGGCAGCTGGGCGCCCAGCACCACCTGATTTCGACGCTGGACGATATCGCCTACCTGTTCAACCTGCGCGGCGCCGACGTCAATTTCAACCCGATCTTCCTGTCCCACGCGCTGGTCGGGCCGGACCGCGCCACGTTGTTTGTCGCCGGCGGCAAGGTCTCGCCCGCGCTGCGCGCCACGCTGGCGGAGGACGGCGTCGACGTCGCGCCATACGAATCGGCCGCCGCCACGCTGGCCGCGCTGCCCGCCGACAGCACGCTGCTGGTTGACCCGCGCCGCATCACTTATGGCACCCGCCAGTGGGTGCCGGCCACGGTCCGCGTGATCGAGGCGATCAACCCGACCACCTTCGCCAAATCCAGAAAGAGCGAGGCCGATGCCGCCCACGTGCGCGCCGCCATGGAGCAGGACGGCGCCGCCCTGTGCGAATTCTTCACCTGGCTGGATCAAACGCTGGCCGATCCGCAGCGTCCACCGCTGACCGAGCTGGCCATCGACCGCGAGATCACGGCGGCCCGCGCGCGCCGACCCGGTTTCGTCAGCCCGAGCTTTGCCACCATCGCCGGCTTCCGCTCCAACGGCGCGATCATGCATTACCGCGCCACCGAAGCCCAGCATTCCGTCATCGAAGGCGACGGCCTGCTGCTGATCGACTCCGGCGGCCAGTATTTGGGCGGCACCACCGACATCACCCGCGTGGTCGGCGTCGGGGCCATCACGGGCGAGCACAAACGCGATTTCACGCTGGTGCTCAAGGGCGTGATCGCGCTTTCGTCGGCGCGCTTCCCGCGCGGGACCAAATCGCCGATGCTCGACGCCATCGCCCGTGCGCCGCTGTGGGCCGAAGGGTTGGACTTCGGCCACGGCACCGGCCACGGTGTCGGCTACTTCCTCAACGTGCACGAAGGCCCGCAGTCGATTTCGCAATCGGCGATGCCGGAGCCGCACACCGCCATGGAGCCAGGCATGATCACATCGATAGAACCGGGGCTGTACCGTCCCGGCCAGTGGGGCATCCGGATTGAAAACCTGGTGCTTAACCGTCCTGCGGGACAGACCGAATTCGGCGAGTTCCTCGAATTCGAAACGCTGACCCTGTGCCCGATCGACACCCGCTGCATCGAGCCCTCGCTGCTGCGCGACGACGAGAAACGTTGGCTGAACGACTATCACGCCACGGTGCGCAAGCGTTTGCGCCCACTGCTGTCCGGCGACGCGCTGGCCTGGCTCGAAACCCGCACGGAGGCGCTATGAGCGGCCGCGCAACCAGGGCCACGACGGCCGTCGACCGCCTCAAGGTCCGCAGTGGGAACGCCAAGTATTCGATGTCGCGCACCGGCAGCGGCCATTTCTTCCTGACAGAAGGCCCCGGCCAGCCACCGCTGTGCGCCCCGCTGGAGCTGGACGACTTTGTCGCCTTCGTCAACGGCATATCGCCCGCCGCGCCCAAGCGCGTCAGCAAGCTCGATGTCGCGTTTGAAAAGCAGCTCGTTAAAAAGGCGCCTTGAGCGCCATCGCTGAAAGAGACCACGCATGCCATCGATCGAGTCCCTGTTTGCCTACTGGTCTGCCCACGAAATCGCCACCAACGGCGTTATTTTGCTCAACCTGGTCGGAGCGCTGCTGCTAGGCCTGATGGTCGGCTATGAGCGCTCGTACCACGGCCGCGCGGCCGGCATGCGCACCTATGGGCTGGTATGCATGGCGTCCGCCGCGCTGACGGTGATCGGCGGCTATCCCGCCGAATGGTTCGGCGGCCATGCCGGCCACACCATCCTCGCCTCCGACCCGACCCGCATCGTGCAGGGCATCGTCACCGGCATCGGCTTCCTCGGCGCCGGTGTCATCATGCGTGAAGGCTTTAATATCAGCGGCTTGACGACGGCGGCCTCGATCTGGGCTTCGTCGGTGATCGGCGTGATGGTCGGCATCGGCTTCTATCTTGGCGCCATGGGCTTGGCGGTGCTGAGCGCGGGCGCGATGATCCTGCTGACCAGGGTCGAGGCCTGGCTGCCCTCGCGGCACGCGATAGCGATCACCATGCGCTTCAAGGCCGGCTATCTGCCGCAGGAGCCTGCGTTGCGCGCCATGGCCCTGCAACGCGGCTACGAAATCGCCGGCGGTTCGCTGATGATAGGCAGCGACGGCGGCATGCAGGAATGGCGCTTCGTCGCCATCGCGCTGAGCAAGCGTAGCGGCGCGCCGATGTCGGTGCTGTCGGCCGAACTGGCGCAATTCGACGGCATCCACAGCTTCCAACTGTCGCACGCACGTAACTGAGCATGAACATGAACGCACAAGCCAAGGCGGTATTCGATTTCTGGTTCCAGCCCTCGGAAGGCCAGGCCGCCGATGCGCCGCGCCGCGAGTGGTTCCAGAAGGACGACGATTTCGACCGCGAGATCGGCAGCCGTTTCGGCGCCCTGATCGAGCAGGCACTGGCCGGCGGCCTGCGGCACTGGGACGAGGAAGGCCCGCGTTCGGCGCTGGCGCGCATCCTGGTGCTGGACCAGTTCTGCCGCAACGTCCATCGCGGCACGCCGCTGGCCTTCGCCGGCGATCCGCTGGCATTGCAAGCCGCACAGGCCATGGTCGATGCGCGACAGGACGAAACGCTGGCACCTTTGCAGCGGGGCTTTATTTACCTGCCGTTCGAGCACGCGGAGGATATCGTGATGCAGGAGCGGGCCGTGGCCCTCTTTGAGCGCATGCTCGACGCCGACCCGGCCGCGCCAGGCGTCGCCGGCATGCTCGATTTCGCGCGGCGCCATCGCGAGGTGATCAAGCGCTTCGGCCGCTTCCCGCATCGTAACGCCATCCTGGGCCGCGCATCGACGCCGGAAGAGCAGGCATATTTGCAGCAGCCGGGGTCCGGTTTCTGATGGCTGCCCTGAACCTGATCGGCGCCGGCCATGTCGGCCGCGTGCTGGGGCGCCTGCTGGCGGCGCAGGGCGGCTTCAATGTGCAGCAGGTGTTGACGCGGTCCGCGGCGTCGGCGCAGGCGGCGGTCGACTTCATCGGCAGCGGCGCGGCAGTGGAGCGTTACGATCAACTGCGGCCGGCCGACCTGCATGTGCTGGCGGTCGGCGACGACCAGATCGCGAGCGCCTGCGCGGCGCTCGCGCAGGCGGTGCCGCTGAAGGGCAGCGTCGTATTCCATTGCAGCGGCGCGCTGGCGTCCGGCCAATTGCAGGCGGCGCGCGACGCGGGAGCGCTGGTCGCCAGCGTCCATCCGATCCGCAGCTTTGCCGATCCGGCGGTGGTGGCTGCCCAATTTTCAGGCACCTTCTGCGGCATCGAAGGCGACGCCGCCGCGCTGGCCATGCTCACACCGGCCCTGCTGGCGATAGGCGCGCAGCCCGTGCCGATCGACGCTTCGGCCAAGACCGTGTACCACGCCGCCGCCGTCTTCGCCAGCAACTACCTGGTGACGGTGCTGGACGCCGCCCTGCGCGCCTACATGGCGGCCGGCATCCCGGAACCGGTCGCGCGCCAGATGGCGCAGCCGCTGGCCGCCGAATCGATGGCCAATGTATTCCGCCTCGGCGCCGCCGCCGCGCTCAGCGGCCCGATCGCGCGCGGCGACATGGCAACTGTGGAACGTCAACAACGGGCGGTCGATCAATGGGACGCGCCGACAGGCGATCTCTACCGTGCGTTGGTGGCGCCCACCGCCGATCTGGCGCGCAGAAAGCGGCAGAAATAGCCCGCCGGGGCCATAACGCCTCTTATCTCCTTGCAAATTACTGCTTAACAACTATATTTTAAGTAGGTGTATGTCCGACCAGGCGCCGAGCGTTGCAGTTTTATTGGTACGAATTCACAAATAAGTGGCGGGACTAGTCGACAAACCTCGGAATTAGCAATAAGCTTGTTTCTTAGAATGTTTTCTTGAAGAATCTAGCACTGAGCCGGCGCACCAATAGGATAGGGGTAAGAACATGTTATTTCTGAAGAGTACGACCGTCACGAAAGCGCCAGGGATTTACGACGTGGATATCGCCGCTAAACCACCCGGCAAAACCTTTGGTGTGTTCATGGCCACCGATCCAGACAATCCGCCGGCCGAAGTGCTGGCCGCGCTGGCTGCGATGGGCTTCAAGAACACCTACAGCGGCGGCTACACCCACAAGGACCGCGGCAAGGTGCTGGACCTGCACTTCCAGAAAGACGGCACCGACTTGTTCCAGGGCTGGAAAGCCGAGGAGATGGAAGCCAACATGGCCGCCATCACCGCGCTGTTCAGCGGCATCGGCATCACCATCACGCCACGCGTGATGACTTTAGCCGAAGCCTACGCTTAAACCTGCACTTCGATGTGATACAAGGCCCACGGGCAGGAACCGAACCGCTCCGCGAGCGGTTTGGCCGCCATCTCGGGGACCTTGTCGGCATCGTAGACCGCCCATAGCGGCCCCAGTCCGCCCAGCGCCATCGGCGCGCCATCCAGATGGGTGGCGACGATGTAGCGCTGCGCGCGCGCCTGCGCAACCGTGACCACGGCGGCATACCCATCCACCGCACGCAACACCAGCTTGCCGGCGTCGCCCAGCGACGCGCCGGCCGCATGCATCACGTCCAGCAGCAGCGGGCCGCGCAGCGTGTGGACCTTGCCGTCGTATTCCAGCGTCGGCTGAATGGTAATGGCCGGCAGCGCGGCCAGCGCCGCGAAGTCGAAGGCGTGCGCCTTGTCGAAGCTGAGCTTTTGCTTGAACATCATCTGGTCCCGCACCGGATCGAAGCGGCCCCGATTGACCTTGCCGACCGCGCCGGTGACGGTCAGCAGCGCCGGGCCGGTATTGTTCGCGGCGGCGGATGCAGCTTGCGATGCTGGCAGGGCGGCGGCGGCCATGCCGGCGAGCGCGGCGCGGCCAAGGAACTGGCGTTTTTTCATAGGGAATACTCCGGGTTGGCGTAGTGCCGGTATCATACCGCGCATGGACTTATTTGCCGACGACAGCGCCTTGACGCCCATCCCGATCGAGGATGGCGAACTGTGGTTCCAGCAGCGGCTGGCGCTGGACCTGGCGCCGGCCGAGGTCATGCAGCGCCTGCTCGACGAGACCGACTGGCGCGCGGAACAGATCCAAGTCTGGGGCAAGCTGCACATGCAGCCGCGCCTGAGCGCCTGGCATGGCGACGCCCGCTACCGATATTCCGGCAAGGTGTTCCATCCGCTGCCGTTCACGCCGCTGCAACTGCACATCAAACAGGCAGTCGAGCAGGCCACCGGCCGCCGGTTCAACAGCCTGCTGTTGAACTACTACCGCGACGAGCGCGACCGCATGGGCTTTCATGCCGACAACGAGCCCGCGCTGGGCCCGAATCCCGCCATCGCCTCGGTCAGCTTTGGCGACCCGCGCACCTTCATCCTCAAACACCGGACCCTGCCGAAGACCGTCAAGCTGGCGCTGGGCGACGGCTGCCTGCTGCTGATGGCCGGCAGCCTGCAGCATCACTGGCTGCACGGCATCAACAGCGAACGCGGCCCGCGCGGACCGCGCATCAACCTCACTTTTCGCAACATCCTGCGCGAACCTTAAGCTGATCTTAAGTTTGGAAAAAGCTGTTTTAAGCCATCCATAATTTGGCTTACATCCTGTCACACTTCTTACTAAATCGGTGCGGACAGGGATTGGCATGAGTGCTATCTTGGTTCCATCGCAATTCACAGAACTGCGATCCCAAGCAAGTCCAACACTCACTGCTGAAAGATCCAAGACCATGAAAAAAATTCTGTTCGCATTAGTTGCTTCCGCTGCCGCCCTGGCCGGCACCTCCGCTTACGCCGCCGATGACGCGGGCACCGCCTACATCGGCGCCGGCGTCGTGGGCAGCCACTACAAATTCGACGTACCCAACGCCACCAGCACCTCCGACCGCAGCGGCGACAAGGCCACCGGCAAAATCTTCGGCGGCTACAACTTCGACAAGACCTGGGCGATTGAAGGCGGCTACACCGACTTCGGCAAGAAAGGTTACGACTACACGATAGGCGGCGCACCAGGCCACGTGCAGACCAAGGCCAGCTCGCTGTACGTCGCCGGCAAGGGCACGTACACCGTGAACGACCAGGTCGCCGTGTTCGGCAAGCTGGGTGTGGCGCGCAATCACAATGACGTGACCACCACCGGCATCGCCTCCGTCAGTGGCGACAACAACAAGACCGCGCTGTACGCCTCGGTCGGCGCCGAGTACGCGATCAACAAGAACGTGAAGGTCTCGCTGGAGTATGAAAACTACGGCAAGAACAACATCGATCTGGGCCGCAAAAACAGCGCCATCACCGCCGGCGTGCGCTACAACTTCTAAGTTCAGCTAGCCGCAATAAAAAAAAGGCCACCTTTCGAGGTGGCCTTTAGTTTTATACGGTCAGTGGCTTGTAGCGGATGCGTTTCGGCTTCGCGCCTTCCTCGCCCAGGCGTTTCTTCTTGTCGGCTTCGTATTCCTGATAGTTACCGTCGAAGAAGGTGACCTGCGAGTTGCCTTCGAACGCCAGGATGTGGGTGGCGATACGGTCCAGGAACCAGCGATCGTGCGAGATCACCAGCACGGAACCGGCGAACTCCAGCAGCGCATCTTCCAGCGCGCGCAGGGTTTCCACGTCCAGATCGTTCGACGGTTCATCCAGCAGCAGCACGTTGCCGCCCTTGAGCAGGGTCTTGGCCAGGTGCAGGCGGCCGCGCTCACCACCGGACAGGTTGCCGACCACTTTCTGCTGGTCCGAACCCTTGAAGTTGAAACGGCCCAGGTAGGCGCGCGACGGCATGTCGAAACGGCCGACGCTGAGCATGTCGGCGCCGCCGGACACGTCCTCGAACACGGTCTTGCTGTCGCTGAGCGTATCGCGGCTCTGGTCCACCAGCGAGATGCGGGCGGTCTGGCCGATCACCACTTCGCCGCTGTCCGGCTTGTCGAGGCCGGCGATCATCTTGAACAGGGTCGACTTACCGGCGCCGTTCGGACCGATGATGCCGACGATGGCGCCCGGCGGAATGGTGAACGACACGTTGTCGATCAGCAGGCGGTCGCCAAACGCTTTCGACACGTTCTTGAATTCGATCACTTCGTTGCCCAGGCGCTCGGCCACAGGGATGAAGATCTCCTGGGTCTCGTTGCGCTTCTGGTATTCGTACTCGCTCAGCTCGTTGAAGCGGGCCAGGCGGGCCTTGGACTTGGCCTGGCGTGCCTTCGGATTCTGGCGCGACCACTCCAGTTCCTTGGCCAGCGCCTTCTGGCGCGCCGATTCGGTGGCTTCTTCCTGCTTCAGGCGGTTGGCCTTCTGGTCCAGCCACGACGAGTAGTTGCCCTTCCATGGAATGCCATGGCCGCGGTCCAGTTCCAGGATCCACTCGGCGGCGTTGTCGAGGAAGTAGCGATCGTGGGTAATGCCGACCACGGTGCCAGGGAAGCGCAGCAGGAATTGTTCAAGCCATTCGACGGACTCGGCGTCCAGGTGGTTGGTCGGTTCGTCGAGCAGTAGCATGTCCGGCTTGGACAGCAGCAGCTTGCACAGCGCCACGCGGCGCTTCTCACCGCCGGACAGCACGCCGATCTTGGCGTCCCAGGGCGGCAGGCGCAGCGCGTCGGCCGCCATTTCCAGTTGCAGGTTCAGGTTGCCGCCGTCGGAGGTCGAGATGATCGCTTCCAGACGCGCCTGCTCGGTGGCCAGCGCGTCGAAGTCGGCGTCTTCCTCGGCGTAGGCGGCGTACACGGCCTCCAGCTTGGCTTGCGCCTCGAACACTTCGCCCAGGCCCGATTCCACTTCCTGGCGCACGGTTTTTTCGGGATCCAGCTGTGGTTCCTGCGGCAGGTAGCCGATGTTCAGGCCCGGCATCGGCACGGCTTCGCCCTGGATGTCGGTGTCGATGCCTGCCATAATTTTCAGCAAGGTCGACTTACCGGAGCCGTTCAGGCCCAGCACGCCGATCTTTGCGCCGGGGAAGAAGGACAGCGAAATATCTTTCAGAATCTGGCGCTTGGGCGGGACGATTTTGCCCACGCGGTTCATGGTATAGACGTAATTTGCCATTGAGAATCTCAGTCAGAATTTTTTAATTGCATGGAAATGCAAGGAAGGACGACAGGATACGATAAATCCCGCCGCCCGCCCACTATTTAGCGCGCCGGGAGGCCCACAGCCCCTCGGCCACGTACAGCGCCAGCGCGGCCCAGATGATGATGAAACCGATCAGCCGCGCCTGCGGGAAGGTCTCGTGGAACACCCACACGCCCAGCAGCGCCTGCATGCTGGGCGACAGGTATTGCAGCAGGCCCAGCACCGACATCGGAATCTTGCGCGCGCCGGCCGCGAACATCACCAGCGGAATCGCGGTGATCGGCCCGGCAGCCGCCAGCAGCCAGCGGGTGCTGTCGTACGGCGTGCTGAGGAAGGTGTTCTGGCCGTGCGCGGTCAGCCACAACACATAGGCCAGCGCCAGCGGGAACAGCAGCATGGTCTCCAGCGACAGGCCCTCCAGCGCGGCCAGCGCGGCGGTCTTGCGCAGCAGGCCGTAGCCGCCGAAGGTCAGGCCCAGGATCAGGGCGATCCACGGCAGCTGGCCGGCCGACCAGGTCAGCCACAGCACGCCGCTGGCCGCCACGCCGATGGCGATCCACTGGCCGCGGCGCAGTTTTTCCTTCAGCACCAGCAAGCCCAGCAGCACATTGATCAGCGGATTGATGAAATAGCCCAGGCTGGCGTCGATGACATGGCCGTTGTTGACCGACCAGATGTAGACGAACCAGTTGGCCGTCAGCAGCACCGCCGAGGCCACGAAGCTGGCCAGCACGCGCGGCTTGCGCCATACCTGCGGCAGCCACTTCCATTGCTGGCGCGCGGTCAGCACCAGGCCCAGGAACAACAGCGACCACAGCATGCGGTGCGCCAGGATTTCCATCGCCGGCACCTCGCCGATGGCGTGGAAGTACAGCGGGAACAAGCCCCAGCAAAAGAACGCGAATGTGGCGTAAACAATACCAATATTCATGGGAAGGACGGCGGGACGAAGGCAAGGTCTGCCATTATCGCCGATCTGGCGCACCGTCGCTGTGCGGCCTCGCGCTTCGGCCCGCAGCAGCGTACACTGGCGATATTGAATTTTTGGAACGTCCTTCCATGCGAAAATCTCCTTGCCTTTTGCAAATACTTATCCTATTGTGCAATGCACCAAAACAACAACAGGTGCAATCTTGACCGAGCAACATAAGAAAAGCAGCCTCGTCGCCCTGACGCTGGCCGCGGTAGGCATCGTCTACGGCGACATCGGTACCAGTCCCCTCTACACCCTCAAAACCATCTTCGATCCCGAGCACGGCCTGGCGCTGAACGAGTTCAACCTCCAGGGCATCATCTCGCTGATTTTCTGGGGCCTGACGATGATCGTCTCGCTCAAATACGTCACGCTGGTGCTGCGCGCCGACAACCGCGGCGAGGGCGGCATCATGGCGCTGATGGCGCTGGTGCTCAATTCGGTCAGCAAGGCGGCGCCGCGCTGGCACTATCCGCTGATGCTGCTGGGCGTGTTCGGCGCCACCATGTTCTACGGCGACAGCGTCATCACGCCGGCCATCTCGGTGCTGAGCGCGATGGAGGGCCTGGAAGTGGCCGCGCCGGGGCTGGAACAGTACATCGTGCCGCTGACGATCATCGTGCTGGTCACGCTGTACGCGATGCAGCGCCACGGCACGGCCGGCATCGGCCGCCTGTTCGGCCCGGTGATGATGGTGTGGTTCGCCGCGCTGGCGGTCATGGGCCTGATCAACATCATCGCCGCGCCGCAGGTCCTGTGGGCGCTCAATCCGCTGAACGCCTTCCGCTTCATGATCCAGAACCGCATGATCGCCTTCGTCGCGCTGGGCGCCGTGGTGCTGGCCTTCACCGGCGCCGAGGCGCTGTACGCGGACATGGGCCACTTCGGAAAGAAGCCGATCCGCGCCGCCTGGTTCCTGGTGGTGTTCCCCGCGCTGGCGCTGAACTACCTGGGCCAGGGCGCGCTGCTGATGGTCCATCCGGAAGCCATCTCCAATCCCTTCTTCCAGCAGCTGGGCGCGTGGAGCGTCTACCCGCTGGTGGTGTTGTCGACCATGGCGACGGTGATCGCCTCGCAGGCCACCATCTCCGGCACCTTCTCGATGACCAAGCAGGCCATCGCCCTGGGACTTCTGCCGCGCATGCGCGTGGTGCACACGTCCGAACGTGAAATCGGCCAGATCTACATCCCGGCCGTCAACTGGCTGCAGCTGGCGGTGGTGCTGCTGGCGGTGATCGGCTTCGGCTCGTCGGACAAGCTGGCCGGCGCCTACGGCATCGCGGTGACGGCGACCATGCTGTGCACCACCTTCCTGACCTTCTTCGTCACCCGCTACCGCTGGCACATGCCGCTGGCCGTGTGCCTGGCCGCCACTGGCTTCTTCATCATCATGGACATCATGCTGTTCTCGGCCAGCACGCTCAAGCTGTTCCACGGCGGCTGGTTCCCGCTGCTGCTTGGCGCCGTGCTGTTCACCGTCATGCTGACCTGGAAGCGCGGCCGCGAGCTGGTGTTCCAGAACCTGCAGAAGCACGCGATCCCGCTGGAGGACTTCCTGTCCTCGCTGTTCGTGGCGCCGCCGACGCGGGTGTATGGCACCGCCATCTTCCTGCGCGGCGAGAGCGACGGCGTGCCGCACGCGCTGCTGCACAACCTGTCGCACAACAAGGTGCTGCATGAACGCGTGGTGTTCTTCACCGTGCACGTGGTGGAAGAGCCATACGTGCCGGAGGCAGAGCAGGTCAAGGTGACGGACCTGGGCCACCAGTGCTACCAGGTGAACGTCCACTACGGCTTCAAGGACGAACCGGACATCCCGAAAGCGCTGGCGCTGTGTGACTGCCTCGGCCTGCCGTTCGAGATGATGGAGACTTCGTTCTTCATCGCCCGCCAGACGGTCATCTCGACCCCCGGCGCCGGCATGTCGACCTGGCGCGAGCACCTGTTCGTGGCGATGTCGCGCAACGCCCGCGGCGCCGCCGACTACTACCAGATCCCCACCAACCGCGTGATCGAACTTGGCACGCAAGTGGAAATTTAAGCACACTCGCGGCGCTAAATAATGTAACCGAATGTAGCGCCCGGAGCGGAAGCGGCATGGTCTGCTAAACTTCTGCTCCGAAAGTGGGACCAATACGAACACACATCTAAGGTAATCATGAAATCGATGTTTCAATATATTGCTGCCGTTGCCTGCGTAGCGGCCTTGACCGCCTGCGGCGGCGGCGCGAAAACCCCGACGGCCGTGGTGGTGCCGCAGCCGGCGTTCCAACTGACCGATACCGTGGTCGGCACCGGCACCCAGGCGGCGGCGGGCGACCTGGTGGTGATCAACTTCACCGGCTACCTGTACGACTCGACCAAGCCCAATTTCAAGGGCGACAAAGTGGAAAGCTCGGTCGATACCGGCAAGCCAGCCACGCCGTTCACGGTGGGTGTCGGCAGCGTGGTGACCGGCTGGGACCAATCCATCCTCGGCGTGGCGCCCGTCGCCGCGATGAAAGTCGGCGGCAAGCGCACCGCGATCCTGCCGGCCAGCCTGGTGTACGGCGCCGCCACGCGCGACGTGCCGAACCCCAACCCGTACGGCTACGTGGCGATCAAGGCCAACTCGCCGCTCGTCTACGATTTTGAGCTGGTCAATGTCGTCAAGGGCACCGTGCCGGTGGTCGTGCCTCCGCCGACGACGCTGCAAAAAATCGACAATGTTGTCGGCACCGGCGCCGTGGCCGCCAGCGGCAATTCGGTCACTGTGCGTTATACCGGCTGGCTATATGACGGTACCCGCACTGACCTGAAGGGTCCACAGTTCGACAGCAATGTGGCCAAGGCCAATCCGGATAAATTCGTCCTTGGCAGCGGCGACTCGATTCCAGGTTTCAGCAATGGCATCATCGGCATGGCGGTTGGCGGCAAGCGCACCATTACGATCCCGCCGGATCAGGCATACGGCGCGGCCGGCAATGGCAGCATTCCTGGCAACGCCACATTGATCTTCGAGGTTACGCTGGTCACGGTCAACTAAGACTGATCGTTTCAGATAAACGGCCGGTTCCTGTGCGACAGGGGCCGGCCGTTTTTTTTTGCGCTGCCAGCCGCTTAGTCGCGCAGCGCCTGCGCCGGTGCGATGCGCATCGCGGCCACGGTGTGGCGGATGGTGGCCATCGCCACGACCAGCAGCGCGAACGCCAGCGCCGCCGCCGGCGCCCAGCCGCCCAGCGCCGAACGCTCCGAGTAGTCGGACAGATAGCGCTCGATGGCCAGCCACGCCAGCGGCAGGCCCACCGCCGCGGCGGCGGCCGTCAGGAGGAGGAATTCGCGGCTGACCAGCACCGCGATCGCATCGCGCCCGGCGCCGTGCAGCTTGCGCAGCACGATCTCGCGCGCGCGCCGCTGCACGCTGTGCGCCGCCAGCACGTAGATGCCGAAGGCGGCCAGCGCGAACAGCACCGCCGTGGCGCAGGCCAGCAGCCTGGCCAGGCGCACATCGTCGGCGTAGGCTTGCGCGTAGTAGCTGCCGGCCGCGCGTATCACCGGTTCGCTGTCGGGGAAGTAGCGGCTCCAGGCGGTGGCGATGTCCCGCTCCAGCAACTCGCGGTTGCGCGGGTCCGATGCGGCGCGCATGCGCACCGTCAGCAGCTGGTTGTCGCGGGTGATTTGGTACAGGGTAGGGCGCACCGGATCGCGCAGCGTCTCCCAGCGCGGATCGGGCGCCACGCCGACGATGCGGAACTGCGTTCCGCCGATGCGTTGGCCCAGCGCCTGCTGCGCGGACGGCCAGCCCAGCGCAAGCACCGCCGCCTGGTTGATCACGACGTTTTGCTCGCCGTCGTCGGCGGCGCCGTCGATGCGCGGATCGAACATGCGTCCGGCCAGCGCCTTCAGGCCGTAAACGTTGAAGAAATCCGGCCCGACAAAATGTATCGACAGTGGCGTGCTGCTGCCGTCCACACGCTGGAACGTGCCGCTGCCGTGCGTGCCTGTCATGTCGTTGCGACCCGGGACGTCGCGGCTGTCGGCCACGCCCGCCACGCCGGGCAACTTCGCGATGGCGTCGCGCAGCGAGCGGGCGGCGGGGCTGTCGCGCAGGTTGTCCTTCATTTCCACCACCAGCAGCGGCGCGGGATCGAAGCCCGGCGGCGCCGCGGAGGCGAACTGCGTCTGCCACAGGATCGCCAGCGCCACGCTGCCCATGCACATGGCGACGCTGAACTGCACCGTCGTCAGCACGCGGCGCAGCCACGCGCCGCCGGCGGTTTCGCCGCTGCGGTGCGCCAGCGCGGCGCCCATGTCGACGCCGCGCGCCAGCCAGCCCGGATACACGCCAGCCGCGGCGCCGACCATGGCGCCGAACAGCAGGCACGCGCCGACCACCATCGGCGTGAACAAGCTGTCCAGGGGGCGCTCCAGCAGGTCCGAGGCCAGCGGCTGCAGCAGCCACGCCACCAGCACGCCCAGCGCGGCGGCGCCGACGGACAACAGCATCGATTCGGCCATGAACTGTGTCAGCAGCTGATGCGTGGTGGCGCCCAGCACGCGGCGCATGGCGATCTCGCGCTGGCGGCGCAAGGTGCGCACCGTGGCCAGGTTGACGTAGTTGACCACCGCGAGCAGCAGTATCAGCAGGCCGGTGGCGCCGAGCGCCAGCACCACGCGCATGTCGCCGCGCGGGCCAGTGCCCATGGTGTTGGCGACGCTGCGGTCGAAGTAGGCGTCGGCCAGCGGACCGAGGGCGATATCGACCATCTTGCGCCCGGCCAGCGCCGCCTTCATTTCCGGCGTCGCCAGGTTGTCCCACGGCGCGCGGTCGATCGTGTCCTGCAGCACCCGCTGCAAGGCTTGTGGCGTGGTGCCTGGACCGGTCTTGACGTAGATGCGGCCACCGATGCTCATCCAGCTGGACATCGCCTCCTGCCGCTCCTTCTCCGGCCACAGCGCGCTGTCCACGCCGACCAGCGCCTTGAATTGCAGCGTGCTGTTGGATGGCCGGTCCGCCAGAATGGCGCGCACCTGCAGCGCCTGGCGATTGATTTCGATGGTGCGGCCCAGCGCCTGCGTGGTGCCGAACAGGCGCAGCGCGGTTTGCCGGGGCACGGCCAGGCCGTCGGGCCGGGTCAGCGCGGCGTGCAGGTCGCCTTCCAGCGCGGACAGGCCGCTGATGGACTGGAAGGCCGGATCGACCGCCGTCACGTCCAGTTCCTGCGCGCGTCCCTGCAGCTGCAGCGTGGCCTGGCGCGGCCACCAGGCGCTGACCTCCAGCGGCAGGCCGCTGCGCAGCGCCACCTCGCGCAGCGCGAACGGCGTGTACTCCATCCACTGCGGTTGCGGGATGAAGTTCAGCCGGTGCTTGATGACGAACACCCGCTCACGCTGCGGCACGTCGCTGTCGTAGCTGAAGGAGTAGGCCACAAAGCCCAGCAGCAGGAAGCAGACGGCGAAGCCGGTCGCCAGCCCGAGTATCTCCACTGCCGATTGGAGTGGATGGCGCAGCAGCAGGCGCCAGCCGATGCGGAAGTCGCTTGGTTTCATCTTGTTCTCCGGTCAGTCGCGCAGTGCCAGCGCTGGGGACATGCGCAGGGCGGTCGCGGTGTGTCGGGTGGTGGCCAGCAGCGCCACCAGCAGCGCCATCGCCAGCGCGGCGGCCAGCGTCCAGGCGCCGATGGGCGCGTGCTCCGTGTACTCGGCCAGGTAGCGCTGGATCGCCACCGCCGCCAGCGGCAGGCCGATCAACGCACCGGCGCCCACCAGCGCCGAGAACTCGCGCCCCATCATCAGCGCGATGTCGACGCGGCCGGCGCCGTGCAGCTTGCGCATCACGATTTCGCGCCGGCTGCGCTGCACGCTGTAGGCGGACAGCACGTAGATGCCGAAAGCCGCCAGCGCAATCGCTATCAGGCTGGTGAAGGCCAGTATCCGTATCAGGCGCCTTTCAGTGCCGTAGCGTTCTTCAAGCACCGCCTGCTGCGTTTTCATTTCCATGATGGCGTTGGGGAAGTGGCGGCGCCATACCGGTTCGATCGCGGCGTACGCGGTCTCCAGGCTGTCGCCGGTGCGTACCATCACCACGCCGCCGGGACGAACGAAATACACGACCGCCTTCGACGGCTGGTGCAGTCCCTGGAAGCGCACGTCCGGCGCCACGCCGACGATTTCCATCCCGCCCGGCACCACCTGGCCGACCGCATCCTGCGGCGACGCATAACCCAGCGCCAGCGCGGCGGCGGTGTTGACCACCACGCGCGGCACCTTGCTGTACTCGACATCCTGCGCCGCGTTGTACACGCGTCCTTGCACGGCTTTCAGGCGGACCAGCTCAAACCAGTTGGCGCTGACGTTTTTGCCCTCCAGCGGGATCTCGCGGCCGTCCCGCGTTGTCACCGTGTTGGACAGCTTCATGCCGTCGCGGCCCACCGCTTCCGAAATGGAGGCCACGCCTTCAACGCGCGGCAGCCGGGCAACCTGCTCCATGAAGGAGACAGCGGCTTGCTTGTCCTCCCCGTAGGACGGCAGGTTCAGCACCAGCAGGCGGGCCGGATCGAAGCCGGGCGAAGCGTGGCTGGCAAAGTACGTCTGCCAGCCGACCGCCAGCGCCGTCGCGGACAGCGCCATCGCACTGGAAAACTGCAGCACCGTCAGCACGCGCCGCACCCACAGGCCGGCGGCGGTTTCGCTGTTGCCGCGTCCCGCGAGCGCAGGCCCCGGCAGCGCATGCTGCGCCAGCCAGGCGGGATAAGCGCCGGCGCACATGCCGATGAACAGCCCGAACGCCAGCGCGACCAGGCAGCGCAAGGGCGTGAACATGCCGGCCAGTGGACGGTTCATCAGATCGGAGAACGTTGGCAGCAGCAGCCACGCCAGCACCAGGCCGGCGGCGGCGGCCAGCACGGAGGTGAGCGCGGCCTCGCTGAGGAACTGGCGCACCAGCCGTGCCGCGCTGGCGCCCAGCAGCTTGCGTATGCCGATCTCGCGCTGGCGGCGCAAGGTGCGCACCGTCGCCAGGTTGACGTAGTTGATCGCCGCCAGCAGCAGGATCAGGAAGCCCCCGGCCGCCATGCCGAATACGCTGCCGCGCCGGCCATACTGCTCGCCCGCGCGGCTGTTGGCCAGGCCCTCGTCGAAGTAGGCATCACGCAGCGGCAGCAGGCTGATATCGGCCACATTGCGGCCGTTCAGGCCTTTGCCCAATGAGCCGCTTTTCACCCGCTGGTTGATCGGCGACTTCTCGCTGGCTTCCTGCAGCAGCGCCGTCAACGCCTGCATCGACGCGCCGGGCTTGAGCTTGATGTAGACCGTGCCGCGCCCCCATTTGCTGATCGCGGTCTCGCGCTCCGGCCATGCGCTGCTGGCGGTGCCGACCAATGCCTCGTACTGCTGGCTGCTGTTGGCCGGGGGATCGGGCATCAGCGCCCGCACCTGCAGTACCGTGCCGTCGATCGTGACGGTCTGCCCGATCGCCGGGTTGGCGCCGAACAGCTTTTGCGCGCCGGTTCGCGTCAACGCCAGGCCGTCCGGTTGCGTCAACGCCGCGTTCAAGTCGCCCTGCAAGGCGGCGATGCCGAACATGGTGCGAAAAGCGGGATCGACCACTTGCAGGTCCAGCGTACGCAGCGCGTTGCCGGCGCGTAGTGGCGATTCCAGCACGCTGGTGACGCTGGCCTCGGACACCAGGCCGCTGGCGATGGCGACGTCGCGCAAGGGCAGAAAGGCGCGGGTCTGCCATTCCGGACGCGGGAAGACGTTGATGCGCTGCTTGACCACGACCACGCGGTCGTTGTCGGGTATCGCGCCGTTGAAGTTGAGGCAGAATTCGACAAAGCCGAACAGCAGGAAGCAGGCGGCAAAGCCGATGGAGAGGCCGCCGATCACCACGGCGGAGTAGGCCGGCTGCTGCAACAGCAGCCGCCAGCCTATGCGAAAATCGCGCAGGTTCATTAATGTGATCCTGACGCTTATGCGGCTTGCAGTACGTCGACCATGATGCGGCCGTCCAGCAGGTTCAATGTGCGCGAAGCCTGCGCGGCATGATCCGGCGAGTGCGTGACCATGACCACCGTCGTGCCTTCGGCGTTAATCTCGCGCAGCAGGCGCATGACTTCATCGCCGTGCGCCGTGTCCAGGTTACCGGTCGGTTCATCGGCCAGCAGGACGGCGGGGCCGGCCACCAGCGCGCGCGCAATCGCCACGCGCTGCTGCTGGCCGCCCGACAGCTGCGATGGCCGGTGCGAGGCGCGATGGCCGACACCCAGCTTGGCGAGCATCGCCGTCACGCGCTCGCGCCGTTCGCGCGCCGGCGTGCCGTTGTATTCCAGCGCCAGTTCGACGTTCTCGAACACCGTCAATTCCTCGATCAGGTTGAAGCTCTGGAAGATGAAGCCGATGCGGCCGCGCCGCAGCTGGTTCAGTTTCGATTCGCTCCAGCCGGCGACGTTCTGGCCTTCGAACCAGTACTCGCCGTGGTTCGGCACGTCCAGCAGTCCCAGTATGCCCAGCATGGTCGACTTGCCGCAGCCGGAGGGCCCGGTGATGGCGACGTATTCGCCCGCTTCGATTTCCAGGTCGATGCGGTCCAGCGCGGTGGTCTGGATTTCTCCTGCCTGATGAATTTTGCTGACGCCGACAAGTTTGATCATGGGGTTTGCCTCTGTTGGTAGTTATGGGAATTTACTGCGTTATTTGAAGCCGTGGTGAATTTCCGTAGGCCGCGTAGCTGGACAGGATCACCTTGTCGCCGGCAGCCAGGCCTTCGAGTACTTCCAGCTGGCTGTTGTTACGGCGTCCGACACGCACCGCGCGGCGCTGCGCCGTGTGTCCGCCCGCGTCCAGCACGTAGACCCAGGCGCCGCCGCTGTCGGTGATGAAGGCGCCGTTCGGCAGCAGCAGCGCCTTGGCCGGCTCGCCCAGCGTGATGCGCGCGTCCAGGCTCTGGCCGGGATTGAGCACCGGCGGCTGGCCGCCGGTGAACACCAGTTCCACCATGAAGCGGCCTTCCTTGATCTGCGGGTAGATGGTGCGGATGTCGACCGCGAAGCTGCGCTCATCCTGCTTGACGCTGCCGTGCCGGCCCACCGCCATGCGGTTCAGGTAGTACTCGTCCACGCTGGCGGAGAGCTTGAAGCGCGCCGGATCGTCGATGCGGCCGATGTTCTTGCCGGTGCTGATCGATTCGCCCACCTGCAGGCGGAAGTTGGTCAGCCGGCCTTCGACCGGCGCCCGCACTGCCAGCGCGTCGACGGTGGCGGAGACCAGTTTCAGGCCGGAGTTCAGCCCTTCGATGGCCGTTTCCAGCTGCGTTGCGGCGCTGCGGCGCACGCTTTCCTCGGTGCTGGAGGCGCGTTCCTCCTGCGCCAGCAGGCGGCGTTGCTGCTGCAGCTTGTCCGCTGATTCCTCCAGCGCGACGGCGGAGATGTAGCCCTGCGCCGCCAGCCGCACATTGCGCTCGTGCTGCTTGCGGACCTGCTCCAGCGCGAACTGGAGATCCTCGCGCCGGCGTTGATGGTCGCTGGCGCTGGCCTCCTGCGCCACGCGCAGGTTGGACAGGTTGAAGATGCTGACCGCGTGTTCCGACTGGCGCGCCAGCAGTTCCAGGTTGCGCTGCGGGTTGGAGATGCGGAACAGCAGCTGGCCTTTTTTCACCAGCGTGCCGTCGATGGCGAAGACTTCCTCCACGCGGCCCGATTCGACCGAGTCGAGTATCACGGAATTGAGCGGCTCCGCATTGGCGCGCACCACGATTTCGTCGACGAAGATGCCGCGTTCCGCCTGGCCGATACGCAGGTCGGCGCCATCCACCTGCAGGCCGCGCGGCATCCAGGCCCACAGGCCGTAGCCGGCCGCCGCGACGGCCAGCGTGGCCGCCAGGCCGATGGCGATGGCCTTGCCGCGTTTGCGCGGCACGACGACATCCATCGCCGCGCCGCTGGATGGCAGGTGGGTTGGAGTGGGACCGATATTTTTTTTGATGTGCATGCCGGCCATACAGCAAGCGCTGTGCCAAGCCGCAAAACCCTGTGTTGACGGCCTGCCTGGCCGGCGCCGGGCGTTCGGTGTCCGCTTATGAACAGCGGCAGGTGTTCGGAACTGAACACTCGCCGCGTGTGTGCGCTGCGCGTGGCCGCAGGCCATGTCCACAGCCGGTGAGCGGCTGCTAGAATGCCTGCATGTCCGCTTACGTTTTGATACTCGATGATGACGCCGATGTCGCCACTGCGGCGCAGTTGCTGCTGCGGCGGCGCTATGGCAAGGTCGCCACGCTGTGCGATCCGGCGGGCCTGCCCGCCTTGCTGGCGCAGGGCGTGCCGGACGTGGTGCTGCTGGACCTGAACTTCACACCCGGCTCCATCGACGGCGCCGAAGGGCTGGCGCTGCTGGACCTGCTGCGCTCCCAGGCGCAGCCGCCGGCGGTGATCGCGATGACCGCCTACGCCGACGTGCCGCTGGCGGTGGAAGCGTTGAAGCGCGGCGCCGGCGATTTCATCACCAAGCCGTGGGACAACGCGCGGCTGGTGGCCGCCATCGACCAGGCACTGGCCCGCCGCGCCGCCATGCGTGGCCCGGCCACGGCGGCGCCCGACCTGATGGGCGAATCCACGGCGATGCGCGAACTGAAGGCCTTGATCGCCAGCGTGGCGCCGACCGAGGCCAACGTGATGGTGCTGGGCGAGAACGGCGTCGGCAAGGAGCTGGTGGCGCGCGCCATCCATGCGTTGTCGCGCCGCGCGGCTGGCACACTGCTGGCGGTGGACATGGGGGCGCTGCCGGAATCGACGTTCGAGAGCGAGTTGTTCGGCCATCGCAAAGGATCGTTCACGGATGCGAAGGCCGACAGGGCGGGGCGCTTCCAGGCCGCGCGCGGCGGTTCGCTGTTTCTGGACGAGATCGGCAACATGCCGCTGGCGGCGCAGGCCAAGCTGCTGACCGCGCTGGAGCGGCGCGAGGTGACGCCGATCGGCGCCGACAAGCCGGAAGCCATCGACGTGCGCATCGTCAGCGCGACCAACCTCGATGAGGCGCGGCTTTTCGATCCCGCCGTGTTCCGGCCGGACTTGCTGTTCCGGCTGAACACCATCGTGATCCGCGTGCCGCCGCTGCGCGAACGGCGCGAGGATATTCCGCTGCTGCTGACGCATTACCTGAACCTTTACGCCCTGCAGTACGAACGGCCCGCGCGCAACGTGAGCGCGGCCGCGATGGACGGCTTGCTGCGCCACGACTGGCCGGGCAATGTGCGCGCGCTGCGCCATGCCTGCGAGCGTGCCGTGATCCTGGGCCAGGGCGCCGAATTTGCCCTGAGCGATTTCGGGCTCGGCGCCGGCATGGCGGCGATGGACGGCGGCGCGGATTTCATCGTCTCGCCGGGCGTTGTTGCCGCTCCCGCGCGCGGCTCCGGCAGTGGCGAGATGACGCTCGATGCGCTGGAGCGCGAAGCCATCGCCTCGGCGCTGGCCCAGTTCAACGGCAACATCAGCCACGCCGCCAAGTCGCTGGGCGTCAGCCGCGCCGCGCTGTACCGCAAGCTGGGCAAGCATGGCATCTGAACGCGCCCTCAAGCTGGGCGCCGTGGCCAGCGTCGCCGCCTTGATGGCGCTGGCCGCCGTTGCCGACATCATGTCCGCCACGCCCGAGCCGCGCCGCGTCGTGCTGTGCGGCCTGGCCGCGCTGGTGCCGGCCATCGCGCTGTGGCAATGCCTGCGCCGCCTGGCTCCCCGCCCCCCGCGCATGGAAGCGCAGGACAGCACCATGCTGCACGGCGCCGCATCCGCGGGCCGCGAACTGGCCGACACCCTCCACGCGCTGGAAGCCCGCCTCGAACACGCGCCCATCGCCCTGTTCAGCATCCAGAACGCGGCCGGCGCCGGCGCGGTGGCACCGCTC
>NZ_WWCX01000036.1:0-61154 GCF_009857655.1 Duganella vulcania | reverse complement strand
GCGCTGGCATCGGCGCCGCTGATCGCCGGACAACCGTTCGCCGTCTACCGCGACCTGAACCTGCGCGTGGCGGCCGGCGTGCATGCGGCCCGCCTGGTCACCGTGCCGGCCGGCGCCACCGTCACGCCGACCGGCGCGCGCAACGGAGACTGGTGGCAGATCAGGGCCAGCGTGGCCGGGCACGAAAACACCGGTTGGGTCAACAGCCTGTGGCTGCGCCGGAGCGGCGAATGACGCCGGCGTCCACACCGTCCCGCGCCGGCACAATTTCGGCTAAGCTGTGGCCTTTCATCTCCCGCGCCACGGCGCCCGCACCGATGACCCGAATCACCGACTCGCAGAACTTCGGCCCCCACCTCGACATCGCCGCCCGCAGCAGCGCCAGCATCAGCAAGCTGCAAGTACCGGAGAACCAGGACAACCTGCTCATCATCGACGCCCACGGCCACGCCGTCTTCCTGCGCGACCAGACACCACACAGCATCACCCTGCCCGACTGGCCGCGCGGCCACGTGCGCCTGGCCGTGTTGGACGGCATGGGCGGACATGGAAATGGCCGCCAGGCCGCCGAAGCCGTGGCCACCGGCCTGCTGCTGGTCCCGGCCTGCGCCACACTGGAAGAACTGGGCGCCCGCCTCGACGCGCTGCACGCCCGCCTGCAGGATCAATTCCGCAGCGAGGGCGACGACGACAGCTTCCGCCGCCCCGGCACCACCCTGACACTGCTCGAAATCCCGCCCGGCGCCGCGCCGATGCTGTACCACGTCGGCGATTCGCGGCTGTACGAAATCACCGCGCAAGCCGCGCAGCCGCTCACGGTGGACCACGTGCCGGCCACCTCGTTCGCCATGCACGGACTGCTGGGCGAGCGTGAATGGTGGCAGCAGGTACACGGCGAACACCGCCCGCAGATCACCCAGGCCTACATCCTCGGCAACGCCTTCACCAATCCGCAGGTGCTGGACAACGGCCTGCTCGCGCTGAGCGCCGCCAACCTGCCGCCCTTCCTGCACGGCCTGGCCGACCGCCGCCTGCTGACCGTGCGCGCGGATGCTACCTATCTGCTAGCCACCGACGGCTTCTGGTCCTGCGGCCGGCCGCTGCACTGGATCGCGCGCTGGCCGGCGCTGCTGGTCCAGCCGGACCACTCGGCCGGCGCCGCGCTCGACGCATTGTTCAATGACTACGCCGACCATCCGCCGCCCGCGCTCCACATCGACAACCTGAGCGCCATCGTGCTGCGCTTCGCGCCGCCGCCCGATCCCGCGCCCGGTGAAAACGTTGACGAAACGGCACTTCCGCACGCATCAATGCCGTCGCATTTTTGATAACTGATGAGCAGCGGTGTTGCGCCGCCGCCCCACGGCGCGGCGCGGCTCAAAAATATGTCGTTTGATTGGCCGCCGAATTGCCAAACCAGGTGAAAACCGCATAAACTGACGGGTATCCCATCGGTCGGTTCACCATGAAAAAATGCAGTAATGCCCAGCACCCGCATTGCACCTACTGGGTCATGCCAGGAACGCAAGCTTGCGAAGGCGGCCACGCCCAAGCAGAGCCCTCCAGCTATGACCTGCTGAGTGCCGTGCGCCGCACCCGTTCCGGCGTCCCCGGCACGGTGCTGGACGCCGCCCCTGCCGATGCCGCCGCCCACGCACCCAGCACCTACGCCCGTCCGCTGCAACGCGCACAATCGGAGCGCCCGCAGCTGCACATCAGCGGCTTCGACCCGCGCGCAGCCGGCGGCCGCCAGACCCTGAAGATGGAATTGCGCGGCATGCCGGACGCCTGCGCGCCGCAACTGACGCTGCAAGTGCAGTCCGACCTGATCCCCAACGGCGCCGCGCGCCAGCAGTTCGTGCGCGCCACCAGCGGCGAATGGCGGCCTGTGTTTGTCGAGTTCTCCTCGCGCGGCAAGGAACACGGCCAGTACCAGATCAGCATCGAGCTGCTGAGCCAACACGCGGCGCTGGCCTCGCGCAAATGGGTGTGCACCTTCGTCATCCTGGTGCCGCGCCTGGACGCGACGCTGACCGAGATCCACCGCATCTTCCTCAGCACGCACAAGAACGTGCGCGTGATGGCGGACGACGCTTCCATCGCCCGCGTCAGTGCGCAGGGCGGCGAGAGCCTCGATATCGATGTCACCGCGCGCAACGCCGGCATCGCCCACCTGGACTTGAATGCGCCGGCCGGCAAGGTCGACATGGGCTTCACGACCATCGCCTGGGACGAGGACCTGATCGAGATCGACATGCCGGTGGCCGCCGCCATGCATCCGCATCCGAGCCGCGCGGCCTGCCTGGTCAACGCCGCGCCGGAAGCCGGCGCCCAGCGCCAGATCCGTTTGTTCGCGATGGAAGAATGCGTGCTGGGACGCTTTGAACTGGTCGATCCCGAATCGGACGTGCTGCTGACACACTACAGCACCGACGGCCAGGACACCAATGGCCTCACGCGCCGCCTGTCCGGCCGCCATGCGGTGATACGCCGCTCCGGCCAGGGGTTTGAAATTGAAGATGTGTCGCGCTACGGCCTGCTGCTGGACGGCGTCTGGCCCGGCAAGCACAAGCCGACCGCACTGCGGCTGGGCATGCGCATCGAACTAAGCGCCAGCATCAAGGGCATCGTGGTGTTGTCGGTGTCGGCCATCATGCCGCATGGCGTGATCCTGCACCGCATCGACCAGGGCGCCAACGCCGAGTGCTTCTACCTGCTGATGCCGGAGACGCATCCAGGCTATCCGCTCAAGTCCTTCGCCGCCGCGCCGCATGCGGCCGCGCTGCCGCTGCTGTTGCACCGCGACGGCGGCTTCTGGCACCTGGACCAGTTGACCGGCAAGGAAACCGCGCTGGCGCCGACCGTGCCGCTCGATAAACTGAGCCGCGTGCCGCGCCACAACCGCTTCGCCAGCGATCCGTATCCGGAACACTGGATCATCCGCACCGGCGCCAACGACCTGTATAGCACCGTGGCGGCCAACGCCATGTCGACCGCCTGACGTCATTCCCGCGCAGGCGGGAACGACTACCTCATGCCGGTTTTTTAGCCGGCAGCGGAATGAACTCGGTTTCGCCGGGCACCTTGTCGAAACGCTGCGCCTCCCAATCCTCGCCCGCCTGCACCACGCGCTCCTTGCGCGAGGAGACGAAGTTCCACGACATGAAGCGATGGCCGTCCAGCGGCTCGCCGCCGATCACCACGAACTGCGCATCCGCACCGGCCTTGATCAGCTGCGCGGTGGACGTATCCAGCAACGCCATGTTGTGCAGCGCCAGCGCCGTGCCGTCGACACTCAACTCGCCGCTGATCGGATAGATCGCCGCTTCCGCCGGCAGGCCGCTCAGCGCCAGTTCGTGGCCCGCCTTCAGGATCACGTCCAGGTACAGCGTCTGGCTGTAAGTCTTCACCGGCGAGACCTGGCCAAACGCCGAACCGACCAGCACCCGCACGCGCGCGCCGTCCACGTCGAACTCGGGAATGTCCCCGGCCGGCGTATGGCAGAAGCCCGGTTCGTCCTCTTCATGCGCGACCGGCAGCGCGGCCCACAGCTGCAGGCCGTGCGTGCGGTGCGGCTTGCCGACCAAATCCTTGGGTGTGCGCTCGGAATGGACGATGCCACGGCCGGCCGTCATCCAGTTGATCGCGCCCGGCTCGATGCGCTGCACGCTGCCGATGCTGTCGCGGTGGTCGATCGCGCCTTCGAACAGATAGGTCACGGTGGCCAGGCCGATATGCGGGTGCGGACGCACGTCATGGTCGGCGTCGAGCGGCACGTCGACCGGACCGAAATGGTCGAAGAAGATGAACGGCCCCACCGCCTGCTTGACGGAGGACGGCAAATAGCGGCGCACGACAAAGCCGCCGCCCAGGTCTTTCTCGTGGCCTTTGAGCAGATTCGAAATCGTCATGGGCTTATCCCAGCACGGTGGTGACTTCGGTGGTCACGGAAGTCATCAGTTTATGGATCGGGCATTTCTGCGCGGCGGCCAGCAGTTCCGCGCGCTGGGTCTCGGTCAGGTTGCCGGTCAGGTGCAGCGTGGCGGCCAGGCGGTACGTGCCCTGGCGCTCCTCGCTGGCATCGCGCTCCATGCTCACTTCCACATGTTCGAGCGGGATGTTCTTGCGCTTGGCGTACCAGACGACCGTCAAGGCCTTGCAGGCGCTCAGCGCCGCGTCGTACAGGTCGTGTGGCGAAGGGCCGGCGTCGCTGCCGCCCTCCTCCACCGAACCGTCGGTCGACAGGATGTGGTTGCGCACATGGACGATGTGGCGCATCGGCAGCGACTGATCGCGCAGTACTTTGATAGTCATACGGTGGTCCTCGAAAACGGCATTATCAAAACCGTCACTCTACACCGTTTGACCGGGTTCCGCCTCTACTAAACGGGTCACAGGCCGTTCAGCAGCACCATCGAAAAATCGGCGCCGCCCTGGCGCAGCTTTTTCAGCGGCGCGTGCGCCGGATCGTCGTACCAGGCCTGCGCGTGCTCCATCGACGGAAATTCGACGATGATCTGCGTTTCCGGCAGCATCGGCGAACCTTCGAGCACCACAGGCGCCGCTTTCGCCAGCGGTTTGCCGCCGTGCTTTTGTGCCAGCGCCGGCATGTGCGCGCTGTACTCGGCCACCCAATCCGAATTGCGTAAAGTGAGATAGCCGATTGCGTATGCTGCCATGATGACCTCCTTGCTGTTGAATGAGGCTTCATTATTATTCGAAGCGATCACCACATAAATGAGCTAGAATTTCTCAGACTCGTAACTATTACTTTCGAATCAAAATGAGCGATAAACTCCGCAGCATGCAGGTATTCGTGGCCGCCGCCACGGCGCGCAGCTTTGCCGCCGCCGCGCAAGCGCTGGACATGTCCCCTGTCATGGTCGGCAAGCATGTGCTGGCGCTGGAGCAGGAACTGGGCGCGCGCCTGATCGAGCGCACCACGCGCAAGCAATCGCTGACCGAAATCGGCTTGGTCTACCTGGAACGCTGCCGCGATGTGCTGGCCAGTGTGGAAGCAGCCGACCATGTGGCCGAGCACCTGCGCGCGGAGCCCCAGGGCAGCCTGCGCATCTCCGCGCCCTCCACCTACGGCGAGCACCGGCTGATGCCCGTCATCGGCGCCTACGCGGCACTGCATCCGCAAGTGAAAATCGACCTGATGCTGACCAACCGCGTGGTCGACATGGCCGAGGAAGGTGTCGACATCGTGATCCGCTCCGGCGCGCTGGCGGACAGCGGCTTGATCGCGCGTCCTTTGCGGCCGGGCCGCGTGCTGGTCTGCGCCAGCCCGGCCTACCTCAAAAGGCGCGGCACGCCGCGCCATCCGTCGGACCTGGAGAAGCATGACTGCCTGATGTTTTCGGACTGGCGTCCGCATGCGACCTGGCGCTTCCGCAAGGGAGAACAGGAGGTCGAGGTGGCGGTACGCAGCTCGTTCGTCAGTAATACGGGGATGTCGCTGGTGACGGCCGCGATCGCGGACATGGGCGTGGCGATGCAGGCGGATGTGCTGCTGGAGCCTGCGCTGGCGGAGGGAAAACTGGTGCGGCTGCTGCCGAAGTGGGAACTGCCGTCGCGGCCCATGCACATCTTGCGCCGGCCGGAAGCGCGCCCCAGCGCCAAGGTCCGCAGCTTCGTGGACTTTGCGCTGGAGCGGCTGGGATGATTAAACGACTTTGCGAACGAATTCGGTTTTCAGGCTCATGGCGCCGAAGCCGTCGATCTTGCAGTCGATATCGTGGTCGCTGTCGACCAGGCGAATATTTTTGACCTTGGTGCCCACTTTGACGGTACCGCCGCCGCCCTTCAATTTCAAATCCTTGATCACGGTCACAGTATCGCCGTCCTGCAGGATGTTACCGACGGAGTCGCGATAGACCTTAGCTCCTTCTTCCGCGGCTTCCGCAGCGGTGGCGCTCCACTCGTGGGCGCACTCCGGGCATACCAGCTGGGTGCCGTCTTCGTAGGTGAACTCGGAATTACATTTCGGGCATGGTGGCAAGGTGCTCATGGTACGGTCCTGGTGTTTTGAAGAAGGCAGCATTATACCAGCGCTTGACGGTGCTTGGCCGGAGTTAGACCAATTTTCGCGCCACCCTGAAACCGACGATGTCGTTGGCCAGCACCGCCGAGAAGCCGTTGCGCACCGCGGAGCGCAGGTAGCGCGGGTTGTAGAGCCACGACCCGCCGCGCAGGATGCGCCGCACCGGGTCGCCGCCCTCCTCCCACGCGCTGCCGTCGACCGGCGCGCCAACGTAGTTATCGTGCACCACATCCTGCGTCCACTCCCACACGTTGCCGTGCATGTCGAACAGGCCCCAGGGATTCGGCTGGAACGTCCCGGCCTTGTTGGTCCCCTGCAGATAGGCGCCGCGCGGGCTGCCGTTGTAGGTGTAGTGGCCGTCGTAGTTGGCCTGCTCGGTGGTGATGGTGTCGCCGAAGCTGAAGGCGGTCTTGGTGCCGGCGCGGCAGGCGTATTCCCATTCCGCCTCGCTGGGCAGGCGGTACACCTGGCCGGTCTTCTCCGACAGCCAGCGCAGGTACTGCTGCGCATCGACCCAGCTGACGCCGACCACCGGATGCTCGTCGGTCTGCGCGAAGCCCGGCGCGCGCCAGTCGGTGTCCGATTGCGATTCCCAGCCGGTGGCGCGCACGAACTGCCGCCACTGCCCGACCGTGACCGGCGAACGTCCCATCGCGAACGACTGTTCGATGCCGACCCAGTGCTGCGGGGTTTCGCGGTCCAGCCAGTTCTTCTGCGCGCCGGCCTTGATGGCCGCCGCCTGTTCATGTTCGTGTGATCCCATCTGGAAGCGGCCGGTGGGAATCAGCACCAGGTCAGGACCAACGCCGGTACCATCGAGGAAGCGGTCGCGCAGCACGCCGTGGGCGTCGGCGACCGGGCTGCCCGGTGTGGGCATCAATGCGGCCAATTCGGCGGCGTTGCGTTCGGCCTGCTGCCTGCGATGGCGTTCCTGCTCCGCGCGATACGCCGCTTCCGCTTTCAACTGCGCGGCCTTGCGTTGCTGTTCCTCGCGTTCGTCGCGGGCCTTTTTCGCGTCCGCATCGCGGCGCGCCTGCAACTGCTCGCGCAAGGCTTGCTTGCGCGCCTGCGCGGCCGCTTCCGCCTCGGCGCGCTGTTTGACTTCCAGTGCGCGGCGCTGCTGGTCCAACTTTGCCTTCTCCGCCGCCGCGGCCTGCGCCTCGGCCTGGCGGCGCGCCGCCAGCTCGGCCACTTGCGCCTGGCGCTTCACCTCGGCGGCGCGCGCCTGTTCCGCCTGCGCGGCCTTCGCCTCGGCATGGGCGGTTTGTTCGGACTTGCGCTGCTGTTCGCGCTCCTGCGCCAGCTTGGCTTGAGCGGCCAGTTCCTCTTCGCTTGGACCAGCGGCGCGGTGCAGCTCCGCCAGCAGTTCGTTGACCGATGCCGGACGGCGCTCCTGCGCGTAGGCGAAGCCGTTTTGCAGCACCTTCCATTGCGCGGGATTGAGCCCCTGCGGCGGCGATGGATGGAAGTCGGCCGGACGCATATCGTCGAACGGCATGCGGCCTTCCAGCAACTGGTAGATCATCACGGCGACGGCGTAGACGTCCAGCTTGGGCGCGGGCTGGCGCTGATGCGTGCCCGCTTCCGGTGCGCGATAGCCGACCGTGCCGGCATTGGGCGTCTGCAAACCAAGGCTGCTACCGGCGCTGCGCGCGCGCGAGGCGATGCCGAAGTCCAGCAGCTTGATCTCGCCGCGCTGGGTCAGGAACACGTTGCCGGGCTTGATGTCGCGGTGGACCAGCTTGTGCTTGTCCCATGCGTATTGCAAGGCGTCGCCCACTGGCGCCAGCAGGCGGTAGATGGTGTCCAGCGGCAGCGGGCCTTGCGCCGCCAGGTAGGCGTCCAGGTCCTGGCCCTCCAGGTATTCCATGATGATGAAATAACTGGAGGTGGCCGGGTCCTGCGCCCATTCATACACGCGGACGATGTTTTCATGCGCCAGCTTGCGCGCCTGCGTCGCTTCCTCGATCAGCAGCTTGGCGTGAGTGGCGCTCTGCGTCAACTGCGGCGGCAGGATCTTCAAGGCCACCATGTCGCTGTGGCCCAGTTCCGCGTGGGTGGCCAGGTCGGTCGCCTGCCACACCTGCCCCATGCCGCCCATGCCGATCAGGCGTTCCAGCCGGTAGCGGCGGTTCTGCGGGCCGATCTCCTGGCCGGACATCAGCCCCAGCTCCGTCCCCTGCCGCACCGGTGGTGGGGCCGTGACGCCGCCTCCCGGTGGCGCGTACTCCGCGTCCAGGATGGCGTTCTTGCGGCGGTCGAACTCCTGCAAGCTCAGTAGACCGTCATCGTGTAAGGCCCGCAGCTCGCGGATCTTGTCTCTTGCTGTTTGCATCATTAAGCGAAGTGTAACCGTTCCTGCTTCAAACTGTTCAAGCTAAAGGTACGCCACATTGGGCGCAGAATTTGTCCAGCGGGTGGCCGGCCCGCGTCGGATGGCCGTTGGCGCAGTAGCGCACCGGCGCCGGCGCGGGTGCCGGGGCGCCAGCGCCGGCCTGCGCCACGCCGATGCCCAACTGGCTCTGCGTGGTCAATGCGCTGGCACTGGCCGTGTTCTGCACGTTCAGCAGGTCGAGCTGGTGGCGGCGGTCCTTGTCCATTTCGGCGTCGCGGTGGGCGCGTTCCTCCAGCACCCGCGTGTGCGCCAGCTGTGCCGCTTCCGCCGGTGTGACGCCATGTTCGGCCGCCACCACATGCGCCAGCGCCTGTATCTGCTCGGCGGTCATGCCGCCCTGGATCTGCAGCTTCATGATCTGCGTCAGCGCCTCGGCGTTCGGCGCGGCGGCGGTGGCCACCTTGCCGGTGTCGCTCAAGCGTCCTATGGTTTCGATGCGCGCCAGCTCGTGCGACTGCTGCGCCAGCAGCACATCGTACTCGCCCTTCCAGCGAGCGAATTTCTCGTCGCGATCGTGCTCCAGCTTTTTCAGGTCGCGCTGCCACTGGGCCTCCTGCTCCTTCTGCTTGAGGATCTGGCGCTGCTCCTCGATCTCCAGCTGGTCCAGCATGGCCTGCTTGTTCACGGCCAGGTTCTGGCGCTGGTGCACGCCGTCCGCCTCGATGGTGCGCAACAGCTTTTCATACTGGGCGACGGAATCGGCTTGCGCGCCAGCGCGCTTCAGCTCCTCGATCTTCTGGTTGATCTCCGCCACCTGTACCGCGTTGGCGGCGTCCTTGACGGCGTCGCCGCGCAGCAGTTCGCGCTGGCGGGCCAGTTGCAGCTGGTCTTCCCATTCCTGAACGCGCTCGGCCTCGCGGCGGCGTGCGGCGGCGGCCAGGGTCATGCCCTGGATGCGCTCATTGTGGCCTTCGGCCTCGATTTGCAGCTCGCGTTCTTTTTCCGCCTTCTCGCGCTGGCGCAGCGCCGCCAGTTCGCTGCGGCGGTGCGCTTCGTCTTCGATCAGCAGCGCCTGTGCCATCTGGTTCTCGATGGCTTGCTGGCGCAGCTGGTGCGACAGCCGCTGTTGCGCCAACTGGCGCTGCCCGGCGGCGGTCTGCTGCAGCACTTCGAGCTCGGTGCGCATCTTGATCTGGGCCAGATGGCGCACATGCTCCCAGTCGGCCTGCTCGCCGGCGCGATGCGATTTGTTCTTCGCCAGTTCATGTTCCAGGTCGGCCAGCACGGTGCCGGCGCCCTTGTCGACGGCGACCTTGCGGGTCTTCGATTCCATCACGCGGCTGTAGAGGTCCACTTCGCGTGCGCGCAACGCCTGCATGCGCTCGGATTCCTTGAACGTCAGCTCCGCCTTGTCGACGGCTGCGTCCTGGCGCAGCTCGGCGCGGCGCAGTTCGGAGCGCATCTTCTGCTCCTCGCGCCAGATGGCCTGCCATTCCTCTTCGTCGTAGATCTGGTCCAGCTGCTTGGTGTGCTCCAGCTGCACGTGGCGCTCGTCCGCCACCAGCCACAGAGTACCGATGCGTTCGCGGTTGTGGTCGAATTTGTCGTGGCGCAGCGCCGCGGTCTCCACGCGATCCACGGCCAGGCCGTATGCGGCCAGGCGCAGCTTCAGCGCGGCCTGCAGGCGCTCGTCCAGTTGCAGGCGAAGGTCGGCGTTGTGGGCCATGTCGCGCATCGAGCGGCTGCCGACGAATTCCGCCGCCACCTGATGCACCGAGGGCCCGAGCAGGTCGTGCAGGTGCTGCGTGCTGACGGTGCCCGGCACGGTCATGAAGTGCTGGGCGAAGGCCGGCACGTTCTCGATGCGGATGGCGACCGTGAAGCGGGCCGATACCTTCAGGTGTTCCGCCGTTTGCAGGTCGGCGAAGGAAAACTCCACCGGCAGCGCGGCGCTGCGGGTGATCAGGATTTCGGCGTTCTGGTTGCGCAGCAGGTGATTCAGGCGGGTGAAGAAGCCTTCGATCTCGTACTCGCCTTGTGGGACTTCGGTGGCCTTGTCGCCCTGCAGGATGTAAGCGCGGGAGGTGGCCGGCACGCGCAGCGTTTTGGTGAAGATGCCGGACAAGGCGCTCACGCCGAAGTACACGGCCAGTTCGTCGTCGCCGGGGATCCAGCGGTTATCGCGCAGCACCGGCTCGTTGCGCGGGGCGCCCAGGGTCAACCCGCAGTGCTTGCAGTAGCCCGACTGGTCGTCGTTTTTGTGCTCGCAGCGCGGGCATTTAACGCCGCCAAAACCAAACATTTGGAACATGTCAGACTCCTTCTTCGATTCGTCTTCCGGGCCGCCCTGCCATGCGGCGATTTTAGCAGGGCGGGCCCGATTTCATTCTTGCGCACGATACCGCGATGCGCTAAATCATGCCGATCCGCTCGATGCAGGCCACGCTGGCGCCTCTTTGGCGCAGCTCAGCAGAAAACCCGGGCGGCAGTTCGGGCTCCCAGTCCTTGGGGAGCAGGATGCGGTCTCCCGCTGTTGCTTGCATTAATATCAATTCCAGCTTGGGCTGGCGGCCTTCGACCGTGTCGACGCGGCCGGCATGCCAGGCGCTGGAGCAGCCGGTGGCGATGATGCGGCCACGCGGCACGAACTCACGGCCGCGCGCGAGCCGGTCCGCCATCACCAGCGCCAGTTGGTACGATCCGCCCTGGAAGCGCGGCTGGCCAAAGCGCACCACGCTGCGCCAGCGCCCCAGTCCCTTGGCGTCGAAGTGGCGGGCGCCGGCCAGGGTCTGGCGCACTTCCTGTTGGGCGCTCAGGTCCAGGCCCGGGGCGGCGATGGTGTCTTCCTCGCTTGCCGCGGCCTGGCCATCCGGAGGGCTTTCGATTGCGAAGACGCTGACTTCCACCCACGCGAGGCTATCGTTGATGCCGCCGCTGTGCAGCGGGAACCATGCGCGCACAGTGGATACGCCGGACGATGGATCGGCGTGTCCGCTCAAGGCACCCAGGTGGGTGATGTGCTGCGTGCTTGCGGCGCCGGCGCCGTCGCCGACGGTGCCGTGGACGCGGCCGAGGTGCCACGCGTCGGACCAGCCTTGCGCGTACTGGTGGCCTTTGTGCGGCGGCTGGAACAGGCCGCGTACCATGCGGTCGGCCAGGACGGCGGCCAGTTCCCAGTCGCGGTCCGGCGCGCCGGGGGCGATGTCCATGCTGAGGACGACCTGGTCGCGGCTGTCGAGGCGCACTTCGGTATGGCGGGCCAGCCGCACCACTTCCTGCATCCGCTCGGCGATGGCCGGGGCGCCGGCCACGCTGCATTTGACGTCGGCGCGGTTGGCGCGCGGGCGGCGGCTGGCGGTGATCGTCAGTACGCGGCCGTCCGGCAGCATGCTGCGGCATTCGGCGTTGGTCGGCACGGTGGCGGCGGATAGCGTCGTCATAGCGATGGCTCCGCGCGGGGCGCATGCGGGGCGCGGCGGAAGGCCAGACCGGTTTCCAGGTTGGCGCAGATGCGGTCCGCGTCTTCCAGCAATGCCGGCCATTGCCCGTGGTCGGCGCGCTGGAAACGGGCCAGCAGCGCCCAGGCTTCGTCCAGCGCCTGCAACGCCAGCAGGGTTTGAGCGGTGCGGCGGGCTTGCTCGTCGTCCGCCAGCGGCTGGTCGGGCGCGGCCCAGGCCAACGCCGGCATGGTGTTGACGTTCAGCGCGGCCATGCCGAGGCGCAGCAACAGGGTTTGATGCTGCTGGAAGATTTGCAAACCGTCCGGCAGGACGAGCGCGCGCAGTTCGCTGGCGAGGCTGGGGAGTTCGATGAAGAGGCGCCGTAGGGCGAAGGCGTCCTGCCGGGCGGCCGGTATCGCAGCGGTGGCGGCGTGCGGTGCAGGCGCGGGCGGCGCGCACGAGGTGGCGGCGTTCACCACCTGCGACGGCGCTGCGGGCGCTTCGGCCACCATTTCGGTTGCCGCATTAGTCGCCGCTACGACGTCAGCTTCTATTGCGGCGCGCGACTTCAGCACTTCGGCGTAGTCGACCTGGTCGCCGAGATCCACCGGCACGCAGTCGTCGACGGTCACGCCGAAACGCGTGTACATCAGCTGATTGAGACCGGCGCGGAATGCGTGCCATTCGTCCATCGTCGTGCATGGCGGCAGATCCAATGCGCCTTGCGCCAGCTCCGTTTGCAACGCCGCTTGCGCAGCCACACGCAGCGTCTCCAATTCCAGGCGCTCCGCCATCTCGCTGTACAAATACAGGTCGAAACGCTGCTGCGTCACGCGCGGATTGGCCGCATCGACCACAAAACGCAGCCGCAGCCCCCACTCCGGCGCCGAGGCGAATGGCGCCACATGCACCGTGTACGGCCCCGGATGAAAGCACAGCGCCGTCTCGCCCTGCTCGCAGGCCACCTTCCCGGCCGGCACGCGGCGCGCATGGCCGCCGGCGTTGAAGACCACCACCGTGCTGCCCGCCGGCGCGGAGTCGCCCCCATCGAGCCTGAGCGCGATGAGCGTGGCTCCCAGACCGTCGATATCGACGGCTGGCTTGCGGCGCCGGGAAAATATGCCCATGGTCTAAGGCGTCACCGGTTCGACGGCAAAGCCCGCGCCGTACATCTGGAAGTGTCGCGCCGGTGCGGTGGCGAAGGGCCAGCCGCATTCGCATTCGCCATCCGCGTCCAGCCGGCCCTGCAGGACGATCGCCCCGCCGCCGTCGATCACGCGCACCATCACATGCTCGCGCAGCAGGCGGGCGGCGAACGGCGCCTCGGCCGACAGGCTCAGGATCACCTGCCAGCCCTCGCCCTGCGGCAGGAAGTGCAGCGTCCAGCAACCGTCGTCGGTGGCCAGCGATTCCAGCGCGGTGGCGCTGGCGGCCGCGCGCAGCATGCCGCTGCTGCCGCTCCATACCGGATCGTTGGCGGCCTGCGGCAAGCGCATCGACGCTTGCCGCTCCAGCGACAGCTGGCGAAAGCGCCGCAACGTCAACGGCGACGCGGAAAGCGCCTGCCGCTCGTTCGGCGTCAGCACCCGGCTGCCGTCCAGCGCCGCCAGCAGCGTGGCGTCGGCCAGCATCAGGCGGTCGCCCGGCACGGCGCGGGCCAGCAGCGCGCGCTCGCGCAGCCGTGCGTCCTGCTCATCTTGTGCGGATTTCAAATTCGTTCTCCTTCATTTCGCCGGTGCGGTGTTGGCCGCGTACAGCTTGTCGATCGCTTCGTTGCGGCGCTTGCGCAGCGTCGGCATCGAAATCTGGTCCAGCGCCGCCAACTGCTGCAGGGTCGGCAGCTCGCTGGTCGCCGGGTCCAGCCAGGCCTCCGGGTAGGTGTCGTCGGCGGCGCCCAGCAGCTTTTGGTACACGGCCAGCCGGATCGGCAGCGATTCACCGCTGAGGACACGCAGCGCCCAGCTGCCGGCTTCCTGCGCGGCCCGCGCCAATTCCAGATAGCGGGGGGGCAGGGAAAGCGCGCCAGCCAGCGACTGTTCCACCGCCAGGTCGTGCGCCTTGAATTCAGGTTCCGGCCCATCTACGCCGTCCGCCGGATCGTCCGGCACAACATCCGAAAGGCCGGCATCGCCGTCCTGCTCCGGCTCGGGCAGGATACGGTCCTCGTCCCGCGCCTCGCCCTGTTCGGACTCGCCGATCACGCGCCAGTAGTCTTCCAGCCACAGGGCCGCCTCGCCGGCGTCGCCCGACCAGTCGTCGGCGCGGTCCATATTGGCGGACAGCTCCTCGTAGTTGCCGATTTCCGCCAGCATCGCCGCGATCTTGTCCGGGCTGTTTTTCAGACTGGCGAAGCGCTTGGATCTGGTGTGCAGCGGCCCGGGCGAGCCGGCATAGCGCTCCTGCGACTCGCTCCAGCGGATGATCCATTCCGCCTTGCAGCCGCCGATGGACTTCATCTGCCGCGTTTCGATCGGGCTGCCTTCGATCGCACGCCCGAGGATGGCCCCCACCTGCTCCGCGTGCTGGCGCCAATCCGCGAACAGGCCGGCGATCTCGCGGTAGGCGGTATCGAGCATACGGTATGTATAGATTTTGTTGGGCGAGCAGTCGCGGCCCGTGGTGACGATGTAGTTGTCGGCGTCGACCTTGTCGCGCAGGCCTGCGTACATGTCGTTGACCTTCTTGCGCATCACGCCTTCGGCGGCGGCATCGAGCCAGAAGGCGCCGCTGCGCGCATGCTCGGCGGCGACGGCGGCGGCGAACGCCAGCCAGAACGCGGGCTGCGCCTGCAATTCGAACAACAGGCTAAGCGACAGTTCGTAGACGCTGTCGCCGTAGCTGTTGCCTTCGGCCTCGGCGCGGGCCGAGCGCGCGCCCGCGCGCAGCGCCGCAGCCACCGCATCGGTGTAGCAGTCGAGCAGCGCGGCGTGCTGTCCCGCGTCGATTATCTGGTGCATCTCAAGCCGCCGGAACGCCTGCAACGAACAGTGTCCCAACAACTTGCGCACTTGTTCCCAGCCGTGCTCCTGATACCGGGTTCCTGGCAAGCGCATACAGTCCTGTCAATAGTAGAAAAACGAAAATGGGCGCGCTATGGCGGACGCCTCAAAATCATGCCACAAAAGCGGCGATTTCATTATCCCGTTTACAAGCCTATTTCTCCTTCTGTTCGCGGTTCTGCGCCGCCAGCGTGGACAGCACCGCCGCCAGCACCGGCGCCGCGTGCTCGCCGCCAGTGACGTCGGAGTGGCTGGCGAAGGCCGCCATCGCCAGCCGGTGCGTCTGGCCGGGCAAGGTGCCGGGCTCCAGCCAGCCGGTGAACCAGACGGTGGCCGTGTCGTCGCCGCTGGGCGCGGTGCCGGTCTTGCCATACAGGCCACGCCGCACGCCGGCCAGCGCCGCGCCGCCGAACGCGCCGGCGCCGGTACCCACATCGACCACGCCCTTCATGCCGGCCCTGATGCGGTCCAGGCGTATGCCGACCGGTTTCATCTCCGGCACCACGCTGTCGGTGCGGCCCAGCGTGAGCAGCATGCGCGGCGCCACCACCTTGCCCTGCCCGACCGCCGCCGCGGCCAGCGCCATTTGCAGCGGCGTGACCTGCATGCGCAAGCCGATCGACATCTGGCGCAGCTCGTGCCGCGTATGGATAGGATCGATGTGCGCCGGCGTCGCCTGCAGCGCATCCCAGCTGCGCCAGTTGAAATCGGCCGGCAGCAGGCCGCCGTCCAGGCGCAGCGTTTGCTCGAAGCCCAACCGGTGCGCGGCGGCGACGATGGGGCGCACCGCGTCGAGCGCGTCGGCATCCAGCGCCTGCAGGTCCGGAGCGCCGCCGTCGGCGCGGCCGAACAGGCTTTGGTCGCTCAATTCGCCGGACCAGGCGAACCAGGTATTGAGGCTGTAGGTCAGCGCCTGCGCCAGTCCCAGTCGCCCCTCCTGCGCGCGGCGGTCCAGGCTTTGCTCGTGGTAGTTGGTGATGTGGGCCAGGCGCGGATTGAGCGGGTAGCTGGCGGCGTCGGTCTGGAAGCCGAAGCCGCGCTGCTGCGCCAGGCGGTTGATGGCCGGCAGCGGCATGCCGCCCAACAGGGCATCGATCTGCGGATCGCGCTGCGCGGCCAACTCCAGTCCCAGCGCGCTGACCACCTTGAACGTGGAGCCTGGACTCTGGTGCGCGCCGCCGTCGTGCTGCAGGGCCGGGAGGCGCAATGGACTGCGCGCGGGGCTGGTGCGGTCGAAGTCGCGCACCTCGGCCCAGTTGGCGGCGCTGACGTTTCCCGCGCCGGCGCCGGCGGCCGCCAGCACGTCGCCGGTCTCGGTGTCGAGGATGACCAGGCCGGCGTGGCGTCCTTCGGGTGCCGGCTGGCCGCCGATGCAGGCCTTGCCGTCCCAGCGGCCGCGATGCATGCCGATGCAGTCCAGCACGCGCTGGCTCAGGGCTTGCAGCGGCAGGTCCAGCGTCAGGCGCGCGCCGACCGCCGCGCCGGACGCGCGCGAGACGGTGGCGTCGGATACCGGCAGGCGGGCCAGCATGCCGGCCACGCTGTTCGCATGGTCGCCGCTCACACCCAACAAGGGCGCGAGGCCGGCTTCGATGGCGGACTGCGTCGGCGCGCCATCAGCCCACAGCGGCGTGCCGTTGCGGTCCTCCAACTGCACCGGCGACGGCGCGGCAGGCCGGCCCACTCCGGGTGCGGCTTCCCCTGCGGCGGGGGACAACGCCTGCCACACGAGGCGGCCGGCGGCGACGCGCAGGTGGCGGTACTTCTGGTCCTCCGGCGCGTTGAAGTCCAGCGGCTGGGCGGTGAACTGCACGCTGTGCGCTCCCGCTTGCAGGGTCAGCGTGAGTTGCTGGACATCTGAGCCGCTGGCGCAGGCGCGGCCGGTGCAGGCCGGCGCCGATTGCGCGCTGGCGCCGACGGTGCCGGTGACGCGGCCGGCCACCAGCAACTGCATGACCTCACCGCCTGCCGCGGCTCGCGGCAGCAAGAGGTTCAGGCGCACCACGGGGCGGCTCCCCTGCCCTTCGGCCGCCTGCGGCCAGCGGGCCACGCGGGTCCATGGCTGCCAGCCTTGCGGCAGGGAGGCGAACAGCCGCGAGGCGGCGACCGGCATCTGGCTGGTGGTGGCGACCTTCGCCGGCATGCTGCCGGACGAGGCGTCGCTCCCGGCGCTGACGCTCCAGTCCAGCGCAAGGCCTGGGGGCGCCTTCACGCGCCAGGCCAGCAGGCGGCGCTCGCTGTTGTAGATGTCGATCTGCTGGCGGACGTAGGCGCCGTCGGCCTGGTAGTAGAGACGCTTGAAGAGTTTGTGCGTGGCGGCGCCGGGCTTGACCTGCTTCCAGTTGTCCAACTCGGCGGCACGTTCGGCAGTGCCCGCGGCCTGCCATTGCGGCAGGTCGCGCGGCGCCAGCTCGATGGCGCCGGCGGCGGTCAGGCGCACCAGGCCCTGCTCCTGCAGCGCGTTGAACAGCGACTGGTCTTCCAGCGCGGCCGGTGCGGCGGCCGGCACCTGGTAAGATCCCGCCGCGAGATTGGTGCTGACGGCCCTGCCGCGCGCGGGAAAGGCAACCACCAGCGCGCCGGCTGGCACGCCGGCGGCGGCTGGCGGCGCCGGGCGATACATCTGCACCACCAGTTCGCCGGCCTGCGGACACATGGCGTTGGCGCGCCGTTCGATGCGCAACGCCGACGCGGCGCCCCACAACAGCCATCCCTGCTGGCGCAGCGCGACCTGGCCGCTGGCGCCCTGCTCGACCTGGCCGAAGCTGGCATCGCTGATCCAGCGCGCGCCAGCTGGCGCGCTGCGCCAGCTCAGTTGCAGCGGCTCGCTCAGCGGATCGGCGAAGTCCGCGCGGGCAGTGCCTTCGATTTGTATTTCGGGCACGGCGTCGGCGCCGCCGTCGGCCACCAGCAGCACGTTGCGCAGCGAGATCCGGGCGTCCGAAGCCTCGTTGCGCTGGACCCAGCGCTTGACGTCATCGAAACGGTAGCCCAGCCGCAGTGGCAGCAGCCGCGCGTCGGTGGGGCTGCGCATCTGGCTGCACAAGTCCACACGCACCGCCGGCGCGGCTTGCATCCCGGATGCCACCAGCAAGGCGCCGCCGGCATGGATGCTGGTGTTGAGGCCTGCCTGTGACGGTACGGTGAAGGTGGCGCCGGGCAGCACGGATTGATAAGCGTAAGCCGCGCGCACGCTGTTGACCGCTTGCGGCGTGCTGACCGTGGCCGCGGCCAAGTGGCGGGCGTGGCCGGCAATCAGCATACCGCCGCCCGCCAGCACGCAAACGCCCGCGATGGCGATCCACATGGCCCGCTGCCGGCCGAGCGCCCGTGCCGCGATAGCCGCACCGCCAACCGCGCTGGCTGGCGCGCCACCTGTCCCCGGCTGGCTTCCGGCGCTCGCCGATGAGACCAGGCGCATCGACCGGTTGCCGCGCGCGCCTGCACGCAGATTGGCCTGCCGGCGGCGTGCGCGGCGGCGCTCGGCCCAGGCTTGCAGGATGGTGGTGATAAATCGCGGCATATGCCCCTCGCGCTGGTGGACGGTATCTGCCCAGCCTTAGCCGGGGGGCCTGGAAAACACTGCCGCGCAGCCCTCCTATCGCGCCAATCTGCATTTTGGGCCGCCAAAAACGCGGCTCGTCGCAATCCCGTGGCGGCTTGACGGCCCTTTGCATAAAGTGAGCACATCGAAACACACTTTTAACCACCGAAAGGAAGCAAAATGAACGTCCTGAAAAACTTCGAAGCCTTGTTTGTCGTGACCCTGGGCCTGGCCTGCGCCGCCAATTACGTCCTCGACGAAAACACCGCTGCCCCAGCGCCGGTACAAGCCAGCTACACTGCGCCTGCCGCGAAGGACATGCAAGTGATCGTCGTCAGCGCAAAACGCCTGAGCGCCGAACAGAAAAAACAATCGCTGATCGACGAAAGCAAATCCGTGCTGGCCGCCGACACCACCGCAGCGAGCAAAATTTGAAGGCCCGTCAGCCCTTCGCCTGTACGCGCTTCCGACATGCCGCGTAACAGGCGAAGCCTTTCCCCGCCTCGCTCCGTTTCAAGCACTGCCCCCGCCTCGTTGTCCTCTGTGCGCCATCGCACATAACCCCATCCTCGTTTGTGTCAGATGTAAAAAGTTGCATCTTCGGGAGTCATCCCAGACGCCGCTTGCTATAGTTCGTTTCAAGCGTTGTACCAAAACGCGCAAACGGAGAACATCATGATCAAGCGCTCGCACACCATTTACGCCGCCGCCATGCTCGCCATGAGCGCTGCCGCATTCGCTCCCGCCAGCGCGTCCGCGCAGGTCGGCGTCAGCATCGTGATCGGCAATGCGCCGCCTCCGCCGCGTTTCGAAAGCATCCCCGCGCCGCGCCGTGGCTACGTCTGGGCGCCGGGCTATTGGAACTGGGACGGCTATCGCCATGTGTGGCTGGCCGGCCGCTGGGAGCAGGAGCGCATCGGCGCGCAATATCGCCCCGCCGAGTGGGTACGCGATGGCGGCAACTGGCGCCTGAGCCCCGGCGGCTGGGTCACGGTCGACGCGGGCCCGGGCCGCGTGGACTACGTGACCGTCGCCCCGCCGCCGCCACGCTATGAGCGCGTGCCGGCTCCGCGCGTCGGCTACATCTGGGCGCCGGGATATTGGGACTGGCGCGGCAACCGCCATGAATGGATAGGCGGCAGCTGGGTAGCCGAACGGCCGGGCTATGTGTACGCCCAGCCGCATTGGGTTCAGCGCGAAGGCCACTGGTGGCGCGAGGAAGCGCGTTGGGAGCGCGGCCCTTATGGCGACCGCGATCACGACGGCATCCCGAATCGCTACGACCGGCACGACAACCGGGGCCACGGCCGCGGCGACAGGGACCACGACGGCATCCCGAACCGCTACGACCATGATCGCGACGGCGACGGCGTACCCAACCGCCATGACCGCCATCCGGACAACCCACGGCGCGATTGATGAACGAAACTGAATTCGAAGTATTGGCCACGGCCGCCTACAAGGGCGAGCGCGTGGCCGCTCGCCGTCTGGCTGCGCGTTCCAATGTGAGCGAGGCGCAGGCGCTGCATCAGGTATTGACGCAGGCCGCTGGCGCGCAGGGCCTGCCGACGCTGCTGGCCGGGCGAGAAAACGTGCGACTGCGCGAGCAGGAACGGCGTTCGGCAAGGATCGCGGAAAAGGCGCGGCTGCTGGAGCAGCGCGCGGCGCGCATGCGCCCCGCCACCGATGGCTGGCGCGGATGGTTCGACGGTTCGGCGCATCCGAATCCGGGGCGGATCGGCATCGGCGCGTTGCTGTGCGGGCCGGGTGGCGAGCGGGTGGAGATCAGCCGCCGCGCGGGCCACGGCAACAGCGGCGAGGCGGAATACCTGGCGTTGACGGCTTTGCTGGAGGCGGCCGGGCGGCTCGGCGCCACCGGCCTGGTGGTGCATGGCGATAGCCAGGTGGTGGTCGACGATGTGAACCTGAGTGCGCAGGCGGTGGCCGCCGGTCGCGGTGCGAAAGGGCTGGAGGCGCATCGGCTGCGCGTGATGGCGTTGCTGGAGCCGCTGGGCGGCGTGATCCTGCGCTGGGTTCCGCGCCACCGCAATGGCGACGCGGATCGCCTGTCGCAGCAGGCGATCGAGGGATCGCCTGCGCAGGAATGACGTGGGTCAGACGTTGCTGGTCAGGCGCAGCGCCGAGGGGCCAGCCGTTGCACGCGCCGGCGTGGCGTGCGGACGCGAGGCCGATCCCTCGACCTTGAACACACTGACGGCCTGCGCCAGCGCCGCCGCTTGCTGCTGCATCGACTCGGCCGCCGCGGCGGCCTGCTCCACCAACGCCGCGTTCTGCTGCGTCACACCATCCATCGCACCGATAGCCTGATACACCTCGTTGATGCCGGCACTCTGCTCGTTGCTGGCTGCGGTGATCTCGGTGATGATGTCGCTGACGCGATGCACGCTGGTGACGATTTCGTCCATCGTCGAACCGGCATCGGCCACCAGCTTGCTGCCCTGGTTGACCTTCTCCACCGAGTCGCCAATCAATTCCTTGATCTCCTTGGCGGCCGACGCGCTGCGCTGCGCCAGGTTGCGCACTTCGGTCGCCACGACCGCGAAGCCGCGCCCCTGCTCGCCGGCGCGGGCGGCTTCCACCGCCGCGTTCAGCGCCAGGATATTGGTCTGGAAGGCGATGCCGTCGATGACCGCGATGATGTCCACGATCTTGCGCGACGACTGGTTGATCGAATCCATCGTATCGACCACCTGCGACACCACCTGCCCGCCCTTCACCGCCACCTGCGCGGCCGATGCCGCCAGCTGGTTGGCCTGGCGCGCGTTGTCGGCGTTGTGCTTCACGGTCGACGTCAGTTCCTCCATCGAGGACGCGGTCTCCTCCAGCGCGCCGGCTTGCTGCTCGGTGCGGCGCGACAGGTCCTGGTTGCCCGCCGCGATCTCGCTCGACGAGGTGGTGATATGGTCGGTACCGCTGCGCACCTCGGTGACGATGCCCAGCAGGCTGGCGTTCATCTCCTTCAACGCGGTCAGCAGCTGGCCGGTTTCGTCGCGCGCGCTGTCGTCGATATGGCCGGTCAGGTCGCCGCCGGCGACGCGGCGCGCCGCCGTCACCGCCTGTTGCAACGGCACGGTGATACCGGTGGTCAGCATCCACGAGGTGACAGCGCCAAAGGCCAGCACCAGCGCGGCCAGCGCATACAGCAGATTGCGGCTGCTGTCGGCCACTTCGTCGATGCGGACCGCGGTGGCGTCGATCTTCGCGCGCTGCATCTTCAGCAGTTCCTGCATCAGCGCCAGATAACTGGCGGAGCCCGGAACGAAGACGGTGGTGAAGACCTTCTCCGCTCCCTCCTGGTCGCCGGCACTTTTCAGTTTGGTCACCTGGTCGCGCGAGGACAGATAAATCTTGCGCTGTTCGCCGATGCGGCCGAACAGCTCCTTCTCGTCGGCGTCGACGACCAGGGCTTCCACTTTCTTCTGGTATTCCGCCGAGATGGACGACGAAGCCTTCGCCTCATCCGCAAAGAAGGCCGCCAGCGATGGGTCGCTGCTGCGGGCGATGGCGGTGGTGCGGCGGATCGCGCTGTCGATCTTGCTGGACCAGTCGGAGATCACGCGCTCCTTGGCCAGCGGTACTTGCATCATGTCGCGCGTGGCCGTGGCCACGCCCTGCAGGCGCCACACGGAAATCCCGGTGATCAGCATGGCGAACGCCAGGATGATGGAGAAGCCCAGCGCCAGGCGCTTGCCGATACTGATATTGGCCAGCATGCCCATTACGCCGCCAACGCGGTGGTTTCGATCAGGCCCATGTCGGCGCTCGACATCAGCTTGTCGATGTCGACCAGGATCAGCATGCGCTCTTCCAGCGTGCCCAGGCCGACGATATGGTCGCTCTTCATGGCCGCGCCGATTTCCGGCGCCGGCTTGACCTGCTCGGGCAGCAGCGTGGTCACGTCGGAGACGCGGTCCACCACCATGCCAACCACGCGGTGGCCGATGTTGAGGATGATGACCACGGTGAACTGGTCGTACGACGGCGTGCCCAGGTTGAACTTGATACGCATGTCGACGATCGGCACGATGATGCCGCGCAGATTGACCACGCCCTTGACGAAGTCGGGCGCGTTGGCGATGCGGGTCGGAGTTTCGTAGCTGCGGATTTCCGCTACTTTTTGTATGTCAATGCCGTACTCTTCCTGGCCCAGGGTGAAGGCCAAGTACTCGCCGGCGGGGTTGGTTGCGTGCAGTTCGCTTACATTGCTAGACATGAGGTTTCCTTCATTGCTAAAGTGATTAGCAGTAATGTTACCTCAAGTAAAGTTATTAAGCACTAAATAAATGCACCCAAGAAACAAATAGAATTAACGCAATTTCCAGTTTGGCTTTTCGACCAGACGGCCGGCGGCGGAAGGCAGCGGGCGCAGCACGGTGGTGATCACGGCGCGCGGATTCATGGGCTCGCGCTCGGGCCGGGCGGCCTCGTTCTCGACCGGCGCGCGCCGGGGCGCCGACGATGCGAGCGCTGCGGCGGACGGGCGCGTGCCGGCCTGGCGGCTGTCTTCCCCTTTGATCTGGAAATGGGGCGCCACGGTCGGGGTGTCGTCAAGCGCCAGCGCGGGGGCGCTGAGCAGGCTCAACAACATCGGTGCAAGCGCCAGGAAGTTACGCATCATAGTGCCTGTGATTATCAAATATGGTTGCATTTTGCATAATCTCATCGTACTTGGCAAGCAAACAATTGTTAATTGCCGCCAAGTTCCACTGCACAAGGGCCGTATCAGCCTGTATGATCTGAAAAAAAGAACGTCGAGACAGACATCACGGGAGAACAATGAACAGCTTGCTCAACAGCTGGCACCCGCGCCTGGTCCGCCTGGCCAGCGCCGCCGCCGGCGCCGACGGCGCCCACGACACCAACCATTTGCACCGGGTCTGGCGCAACGCCAGCCTGCTGCTGGACGGCTATCCCGAGGCCGACGCGCTGGTCGTGCTGGCCGGCTGCTACCTGCACGACCTGGTCAACCTGCCCAAGAACGATCCCGAACGCCACCTGGCCTCGCGCAAGGCGGCGCTGCTGGCCAGCCGCCAGCTGGCCGAACTCGACTTCCCGTCCAACAAGCTGGCCGCCGTCGCGCATGCGATCGAGAGCCACAGTTTTTCGGCCGCCATCCGCCCCGAGACCATCGAGGCCAAGATCGTGCAGGACGCCGACCGCCTCGACGCCCTGGGCGCGGTCGGCCTGGCGCGGCTGTTCTACACGGCCGGGCGCATGGGCAGCGGCCTGGCGCACCCCGACGATCCGATGGCGCTGCACCGCGAGCTCGATGAAAAGGCTTATGCGCTGGACCATATCGACACCAAGCTGGCCACCCTGCCCGGCAAGATGCAGACGTCCGCCGGCCGCCACCTGGCGCAGACCCGCCTCAACGAGCTGACCGCCTTCCGCGACAGCTTCATCGCCGAATGGGCCGCCAGCCCGGCCGCGCCCTGACTTTTTTCATCGACCACATGACCAGCCCCGATACCGCAGCACCCGCCCTGCCGGCCGCGCCGGCGCCGGGCAACCTGAACTTCATCCTGATTTGCGTCTTCATCGACATGCTGGGCATCGGCCTGATCGTGCCGGTGCTGCCGATGCTGGTCGGCGAATTCACCGGCTCGCGCGAGAACCAGGCCTACTGGTTCGGCATCATGAGCGCGGTGTTCGGCCTGATGCAGTTTATCTTCATGCCCATGCTGGGCGCCCTGAGCGACCGCATCGGCCGCCGCCCGGTGATGCTGTATTCGATGGCCGGCATGTGCATCAACTTCCTGTCCACCGCGTGGGCGCCCAACCTGGCCTACCTGTTCATCGGCCGCGTGGTGGGCGGCATGTCGTCGGCCAGCATGTCGGTGGCGTCGGCCTACGCGTCGGACATCTCGACGCCGGAGAACCGCGCCAAGAGCTTCGGCAAGGTCGGCGCGGCTTTCGGCCTGGGCTTCATCTGCGGCCCGATGCTGGGCGGCCTGCTGGGCAGCGTCAACCTGCACCTGCCGTTCTACGTGGCGGGCGGGCTGTCGGCCGCCAATTTCGTCTACGGCTATTTCGTCGTGCCGGAATCGCTGCCGGCGGAGCGCCGCTCGCCGTTCAATATCGCCAAGATCAATCCCCTGTCGGCGCTGCTCAAGCTGGCGCGCCGCACCGACATCCGCGGCCTGGTGATCACCTTCTCGCTGGTCACCTTCGCGCAGATGATGCTGCAAACCACCTGGGTGCTGTACACCCACTTCCGCTTCGCCTGGACCCCGGGCCAGAACGGCGCGGCCATGTTCTGCGTCGGCCTGACGGCGGCCGTGGTGCAGGCCGGCCTGCTGGGCATCCTGATCAAGCGCTTCGGCGAGGTGCGGCTGTCGCTGCTGGGATTGTGCTCGGGCGCCATCACCTACCTGCTGTATGGCCTGGCCACGCACGGCTGGATGATGTATGTGCTCATCCTGTGCAATGTGCTGGCGTTCGCGGTCGGCCCGGCGCTGCAGGCCATCGTCTCGAAGGCGACGCCGCCCCAAGAGCAGGGCGAGTTGATGGGATCTATGCAATCGGTCAGCAGCCTGGGGGTGATCTTCATGCCGCTGCTGGGTACCGCCATCCTCGGTGAAGTGAGCCACCTGCCGGCCGACGACTGGCGCATCGGCAGCACCTTCTACCTGTGCGCCGCGATGCAGGCGGTGGCCATCCTGGTGGCGCAGCGCTACTTCCACCAGCACCATATGCGGGCGGCCAAGCCATGAAACGATACGCCTTCGCCGCGCTGCTGGCGGCCTGCGTGGCGCACGCCCGGGCCGGCGACTGTTCACGCGACATCTCCGTGCCGGTGTCGGCCAGCGGCGCCAGCGTGCAGGTCGAGGGGTCGCACGTGGGCGGCATCTATCCCGACCTGCTGCGCAGCGCGACCGGCAAGAGCGGCTGCAACTTCGTCTTCACCGTGGTGCCGCGCGCGCGCCAGGTGGCCATGTTCAAGGCCGGCAAGGCCGACCTGCTGCTGCCGGCCTCGCGCACGCCGTCGCGCGACCTGGTTGGCACGTTTGTGCCGATGATAGGCCATCGCGCCATGCTGATTTCAGTAGCCGGCCCGCGCGCGCCGATCACCGACGCCAAGAACCTGCTGGAACGGCGCGAGCTGCGCGTGGCCGTGGTGCGGGGATTCGACTATGGCGAGCAATACACCGCGCTGGTGAACGAGCTGGCCAAGCAGGGCCGCCTGTTCACCGAGGTGGACGTCGTGGCGGTGGCACGCCTGCTGCACGCCGGCTCGGCCGACCTCACCATCATGGGGCCGACGCTGATGGCCGGTGCGATCCAGCGCGATGCGCGCGTCAACGGCTTGCAGGACAGGCTGCGGCTGGAGCCCATCCCCGAACTGCCGTGGAACGACAGCGGCACCTACGTGTCGCACGCCCTGCCGGCGGCGGACCAGCGGGTGCTGATCGACATGCTGGAAAAGATGGGCAAGTCGAACCAGGTGCTGGAAGGCTACCGCCGCTACTTCCGCGCGGACGTGCTGACCGACAGCGTGCGTCCGCGCTAAACGGTTTATTCCGTTTGCCTTATTTCGCCTCCACCACCGGCAGCTCCAGGGCGCTGCCTTCGGCGCCGGCGTGGTACACGCGCAGCGTCGCCTTCTTGTAGTCGGCCGGCTTGGCGTAGAAAATATTCGGCACGTACGTCTGCGGATTGCGGTCGTACAGCGGAAACCAGCTGGACTGGATCTGCACCATCACCCGGTGGCCCGGCAGGAACACGTGGTTGGCGTTCGGCAGCGCGAAGCGGTACTTCTCCACGGCGCCCGGCGTGACCGGCGACGGATGCTCGAAGCTGTTGCGGTAGCGGCCACGGAAGATGTCCATCGCGATGCCCAGCTGGTAGCCGCCCAGCTCCGGCTGCGATGGCACTTCGTCCGGGTAGACGTCGATCAGCTTGACCACCCAGTCGGTGTCGGTGCCGGTGGTCGAGGCGTACAGGTTGACCATGGGGGCGCCGGATATCTGCAGGCGCGCCTTCAGCGGCTCGGTGACGTAGCTCAGCACATCGGTGCGGTCGGAGACGCCGCGCTGGTCGCTCACCAGCCATGGGCGCCACACGCTGGCGTCGTTCATGTGCACCGGACGCGGGACGAACGGCACCGGCTTGGCCGGGTCGGACACGTATTCGTCGAAGCCCGCGCCCTGCTGCGGCGCGTCGAAGTCCAGCTTGAAGCCGGGCTTCAGGTAGATCGGCTTGAGCGGCGCGGGGCAGCCGGTTTCGCACGCCAGCGGCCAGCGCTGCAGCCGCTGCCAGCGATTGACGCCGGTCTGGTAGAACAGCACGGGCGGCGTGTCGGCGGCCGGCGCGCCGTCCTTCAGGTATTGGTCGAGGAACGGTTGCATCACGTCGCGGCGGAATTCCAGCGCGGTGTCGCCGGTGAACTTGAACGGCCCCAGGCTGGAGCCGTCGTAATTGACGCCGCTGTGGCGCCACGGTCCCACCACCAGGAAGTTCTTGTTGTTGTCCTTGTCCTGCGGTTCCACCGCCGAGTAGAAGGCGTGGGCGCCGTAGATGTCCTCCTGGTCCCAGTAGCCGACCACGGTCATGGTGGGCACCTTCATCGGGCGCTTGGCCAGGATCTTGTCGAGCGCCTGCTGCTGCCAGTAGCTGTCGTAGGCCGGGTGCTCGAACAGCTTGCGGACGAAGTTGAGCTGGTCCAGGCCGAACTGGCGGGCGTAATCGGCGGTGGAGCCGCCGCGCAGCACGCCCTCGTAGTCGTCGTAGACGCCGGTGGCCAGGGTCTTGCCGCTGCCCTTGGCGGCGGTCTGGCCGGCGATGTAGCTCAGGTTGGTCACGCGGAAGGCGCCGTTGTGGAACCAGTCGTCGCCGCGCCAGCCGTCGACCATGGGGCTCATCGGCACGGCGACCTTGAGCGCCGGGTGCGGGTCGACCAGCGCCATCAGCACCGTGAAGCCTTCGTAGGACGAGCCTATCATGCCGACGTTGCCGTTGCTTTCGGGGACGTGCTTGACCAGCCAGTCGATGGTGTCCCAGGCGTCGGTGCTGTGGTCGGTGCGGGTGTTGTTGAGCGGGCCTTTGACAGGACGGGTCATCACGTACTCGCCCTCGGAGCCGTATTTGCCGCGCACGTCCTGGTAGACGCGGATGTAGCCGTTTTCCAACATCACCTCGTCGCCCTGCCCGACCGTGGACAGCACGCTGGGGCTGACGTTGCGCTGGGCGCGGCCGCTGGCGTTGTACGGGGTGCGGCTCAGGACCATGGGCGCGTGGACGGCGCCCCTGGGGATGACGATCACGGTGTGCAGCTTGACGTCGTCGCGCATCGGGATCATGACGTCGCGCTTGACGTAGTCGGCGTTGGGGATGGCGGTGTCGAACTTGGCGGGGATGTCGGGCGCCATCGGCGGCGTGGGTGTTTGCGCCGTTGCGGCGGAGACCATCAGGGTGGAAAGCACTGCAACTGCAAGGACACGCATATCGGCTCCGGTAAGGGGTATCGCTCAGGATCGGCAATACTACCTTATCGTTTAGATTAATGCATGAGCTTGAAGAGCACGGCGGTAAGGCCGGTCTGTACGACGACCACTCCGACCATCCATTGGATCAACTCGGACTTGAGCTGCGCCAGGCGCATGTCGAGATAGTTCTTGGTCACCAGGTGGGTATCGATAAGCTGGAACATCGCCGAAGCCAGGGCCTTGGCCTGCTTCTCGGGCATGCCGCCATCAGTCAGGGTATCCATAAACGCGACGGAATCGAAGTTATCGGCCATTTTAATCTCCTTTGGTTCGAACCGCGAACATTCAATCTAATTCCGAATCCCGCCGCAGGCCTTGCGGCACCTCACACCTTGACAGACCGGCGCTGAACTGCAACCATACGCGGATGACTTTTTACACCACACTTCACGCCTGCCTGAATTGGCGCCGCTCCTAGCGCGCGGCCACTGTCTACCCATAGTGATGTGATATTTTTATCAACGCCGCCCTTATCTGGTGGCGTTTTTTACATTCGTCGCGCCGGACCGGGGCAACGTAAAGGAACCCCTGATGAGCCTGACCGAACAGTCCGAAGTAATCGCCACCGCACCCGCCGCGTCCAAAGGCCCGACCGTGATCCTGACCGGCGACCGCCCGACCGGTCCGCTGCACCTGGGCCACTTCGTCGGCAGCCTGCGCAACCGCGTCGCCTATCAGCACGAATACAAGCAGTTCATCATGCTGGCCGACGCCCAGGCCCTGACCGACAACATGGACGACACCGGCAAGGTGCACCGCAACGTGGTCGAGGTGGCGCTGGACTATCTGGCGGTCGGCATCGACCCGGCCAAGTCGACCATCCTGATCCAGTCGCAGATCCCGGAACTGGCCGAGCTGACCTTCTACTACCTGAACATGGTGACCGTGGCGCGCCTGGAGCGCAACCCGACCGTCAAGACCGAGATCGCGCTGCGCGGCTTCGAGCGCGACATCCCGGCCGGCTTCCTGACCTACCCGGCCTCGCAGGCGGCCGACATCTCGGCGTTCAAGGCCTCGCTGGTGCCGGTCGGCGAGGACCAGATCCCGATGATCGAGCAGACCAACGAGATCGTGCGCCGCTTCAACCGCATCGCCAACAAGGACATCCTGGTCGAGTGCAAGGCGCTGGTGCCGGAGATCGGCCGCCTGCCGGGCACCGACGGCAAGGCCAAGATGAGCAAATCGCTGGGCAACACCATCAACCTGGGCGCCACCGCGGCCGAGATCACCGCCGCCGTGAAAAAGGTTTATACCGATCCGCTGCACCTGCGCGTGGAAGACCCCGGCCACCTGGAAGGCAATGTGGCCTTCATCTACCTGGACGCCTTCGATCCTGAAAAAGACAAGCTGGCCGAGATGAAGGCCCACTACGTGCGCGGCGGCCTGGGCGACTCCATCGTCAAGAAGCGCCTGGAAGTGGTGCTGCAGGAGATGCTGGCGCCGATCCGCGCCCGCCGCGAAGAGCTGGCGCAGGACAAGGGCTACATCATGCAGATGCTGAAGGAAGGCACGATGCGCGCGCGCGAAGTGGCCGCGCAGACCGCCGACGAAGTCAAGGCCGCCCTCGGCCTGAGCTACTTCTGAGCGCTCCGGCGCTACCCTCCTTCCAGCTCGCGCTGTTGCTGCTGGCGGCGGCGTATGGGCTGGCCAGCATCGTCTGCTTTATCGCCTACGCGGTCGACAAGTCGGCCGCCATCGGCCGTCGCCGGCGCATCCCCGAACGCACGCTGCTGCTGATGGGACTGGCCTTCGGCTGGCCGGGCGGCTGGCTGGCGCAGCGCTGGCTGCGCCACAAATCCATCAAGACCAGCTTCCTCGTCAAATTCTGGCTGACCGCCGCGCTGAACCTGCTGGCGGCGGGCGGGCTCCTGGCCTGGCTCTAACGCCTTCCTACAGCCCGGACGGATAGGTCTCGGGCAGCTCGTCCAGCCGCCAATGCGCGGACAACTCCAGCGGCTTGACCGCGGTGGAACGGTCGACATGGATCACGGCGTCGAACTGGCGCGCCACCTCCGCATCGAAATAATGGCTCTGGCGTTCGGTCTCGGGACGGTAGACCACGCCGATCGCGCGCTCCAGCAGCTTTGCCGGCAAGGCCGCGCGGGCTTCCGCGCAGGCACGCAACGGCAGCAGGAAGCGCGCCAGCCGGGCCGGATCCTCCTCGGCCACCTGGTGCAGCAAGGCCTCCAGGCTGCCCGGCAGCGACGGCCGCACACGCTTGAGCTGGGCCGGACCGTCCCATTCGCTGGCGGCCGTCACCGTGCCGTCGTGGGTGCTGAAGCCCAGCAGGTAGACCGCCGCCTCGCCGTGCCGCTCGCGCGCCAGTTGCCCGAGGTTGAGCTGTCCCCCGCGCCCCATTTCCGTGGCCCGCGCATCGCCCAGGTGCGAGTTGTGCGCCCACACCACCAGCCGCGCCGGGCCGCTCCGCTGCGCGGACAGGTGGGCCAGCAAGGCGTCCAGCGTGTCGGCCATGTGGGTGTCGCGCACATTCCACGACTCGTCGCGGCGGCTGAACATGGCGCGGTAGTAGCGCTCGGCGTTTTGCACCACGCGGGCGTTTTGCTGCGCGTAGAACAGTTCGTCCGGCACCGTGCCGCCGGCCACCTCCAGATGCCGCTGCGCCTGCGCGGTCAGCTCGGCCAGCTGGCGCACCACTTCCGCCTCGCAGTCCTCGCGCAGGCCAAGGCTGGCCAGGTAGCCGTAACGCAGCGGGTCGGCGCCGACGTGGTCGATGCAGCTGTAGCGTTCACGCGCGCGCCCGGCGGCCGGCGGATCAGCCTGCTCCAGGTAGCGCACCACCAGGCGCATCGAGTGGTGCAGGCTGTATAAGTCCAGGCCGTAGAAGCCGATGCGGCGCGCCGGGTCCCGCACCTGCTGGTTGTGCAGCCGCAGCCAGTACAACAGCTCGACCATTTCCTCGTTACGCCACATCCACTGCGGGAAACGCTGGAAGCCGGACAGCGCCTGGTCGGCAGTCTGGCTGGCGCCCTTCAGCTGGACGAAGCGGCTCGCCTGCAGCGCGTCCGGCCAGTCCGCTTCGACGGCGATGGCGTCGAAGCCGTGTTCGACAATCAGCCGTTTGCTGAGGGCGGAACGCAGTTGATAGAACTCGCGCGTGCCGTGGGTGGCTTCGCCCATCAGCACCAGCCGCGCCTGGCCGATGTGGCTCAGCACGGCGTCGAGGTCATCGTCGGTGCGCAGCGGCAGCGCTTGCTCCAGCAGCCGCGCCAAGGGGTGCTCGGTCATGGCGGTCTCCCAAACAATTCCACGCAGGTATGCAATACTCTAGGTCGATTTTTATTTTTGTGCTTTGGAAAGAGTGTGCGATGTGGACTGGTATCTTGTGCGGCCTGTTGGCGGGCGCGATGTGGGGCATGGTGTTCATCGTGCCGGAATTGCTGACGGCCTTCACGCCGCTGGAGATGGCCTGCGGGCGCTACATCGCCTACGGCCTGATCGCGGCCGGCCTGATGGCGCCGCGCCTGCCCGCGCTGCTGCGCCGCCTGGACCGTGGCGATGTGGTCGCGATGGTCAAGCATGCGCTGGCCGGTAACATCGTCTACTACATGCTGCTTGCGCTGGGCGTCAAGTTCGCCGGCGTGGCGGCCACCTCGCTGATCATCGGCGTGCTGCCGATCTCCGTCACGCTGATGGGGAGCAAGGACCATGGCTCGGTGCCGCTCAAGCAGCTAATGCTGCCGCTGCTGATGGTGGCGGCTGGCATCGCCTGCATCAATGTCGATGTGTTCTCCCACGACGCGGGCAACGGCGCGCCGCTGCCGGACAAGATCCTCGGCGTGCTGTGTGCGGCCGGCGCGCTGCTGTGCTGGACCTGGTATTCGGTGGACAACGCGCGCTACCTGAAGCGCAATCCGCATTTCAGCAGCGGCGAGTGGTCGGCCTTGTACGGCGTGTCGAGCGGCTTGATCGCGCTGGCGATCGCGCTGGTGGCGCTGGCGCTGTTCCATGCCGACGTGACCGGCGCAGGCGCCGTGGCCAGCGGCCGCGATTGGACGCTGTTCTGGACCATCAACGCGCTATTGGCCCTGGGCGCCTCGGTGATCGGCAACCACCTGTGGAATATCGCCAGCCGCAAGGTGCCGCTGACCTTGTCGGGCCAGCTGATCCTGTTCGAGACGCTGTTCGCGCTGCTGTACGGCTTTATCTACAAGCAGCAGCTGCCGCGCGGGCTGGAGATCGCCGCCATGCTGCTGCTGGCGGGCGGTGTACTGTGGTCGATGCGCGTGCATGCGCTGGACGAGGCCAGCGAGGCGCACGCCGGCTAGCGCGCCGGCTACTCAGGCTTGAGGCGCTCGGCCACCAGCTGCGCCATCGGATCGTCGCCCAGCCCCGCCACCACGCCGCGCTGGTCGGCGGCGCTGCGGTTCTGGTTGACCTTCCATTTGCCCACCAGGCTGTCGATCGGGATCTCGATGCCGATGATGGCCTTCATGGTCGCGGCCATGAAATCGGCGGGCGCGTCGTCCAGCTCCCACGGCTGCGGCATGCCGCCTTCGTGGACGGCGGTCAGGTGGTCCAGCAGGCGGCGCAGCCAGAACGGGTCGTCCACCACGCGGCCGGCGCCGCGCGCCTGCACCATTACATAGTTCCAGGTCGGCACCACCTTGTGCGTGGTGCGCTTGGTTTCGTACCAGCTGGGGCTGATGTAGGCTTCCGGGCCCTGGAACACCACCAGGCACGAGGTCGCCGTCTCCAGCTTGCGCCACAGCGGATTGGCGCGCGCCACGTGGGCGCGCAGCACGCCCAAGCCGCTATCACCCTCGTCGGCGTACAGCATGAAGGGAATCAGGTCGGCGGTGACGCCGTCGGCATCGGCCAGGATCAGCGTGGCCAGCGGGAAGGCGCGCATCAGGCCGTGGCGGACTTCGAGACGGTCTTCGGCGAAGGCGGGTTGCAGGTACATGGCGGCTCGGGTGGCGTGAACGATGAGGCCAGTGTAGCAGCGGCGCGCACAGGTGGACAGTGCCAGCGCGGGCCGCCCGCGTGGGGCCAGACCTAATCCAGCAGGCCGTTCTCGCTCAGCACGTCCTGGATCAGTTCCAGGCGCAGCACGGGATTCTCCTGCAGCAGCAGGCGCTGCTTCTCGCTTACGTCCAGCCGCAGCAGCTCGCACCAGCGGTTCGCCACCCAGCCGGCTTCGTCCAGCCGGTACGGCGGCGCCAGCGGCATGTTGGCGGTGGAGATCTGCTTCTTCTGCAGCGAGCGGATCAGCGAGCCCAGCGCATTGGCGACGTCCTGCTGTTCGGTGGGAACGGGCACCACCATGTCTTCGGGGACCTGGTCGACCTCGGCCATCCACAGGCCATGCTTGAGCTTTTCGGCCGAGCGGATCTGGAAGCGCGTGGTGCCGATGCAGGAGATTTGCAGCAGTCCCGGCAGCGGCGCGGTCCAATCCAGGATGCGCGCCATGGTGCCGGCGTCGGACAGTGTTTCCTGCATGTCGGGGATGCGCGTTTCGCTGCCTTCGAGCAGTGGAACCACACCGAATTCTTCGCCATTGGCGATGCAGCGCTTGATCAGGTCCAGATAACGTACTTCAAACACCTGCAATGGTAAATGCCCGTCCGGGAACAGGATGGTATTCAGCGGGAAAAGAGGTATTGATGCCATTCCACTATCATCTCACGAAATGGCTGTGGCTGGTCTAAACTGGCGGCACTAACCTTAACGCCAAGTTAAGGCCGGGGGAATTTAACGCCTCTTTCAGCATAAAAGCAACGTCGCGTGGCAACCGGACATATAGGCCGCAATCAAAGCGGAGAATAAGACCCGCGCCGGCTCACCACGTATCGTGCCCCGAAAAAGAGAAAAGCCGGGACCGGGGTTTATAAAAACATATAAACCCCGCTCCCGGCTCGCGGCAAACTGACGGCGCAGCTTACTTAATCAGATACTGCTCTTTGTCCTTGCCTTCCAGCCATTTCGGAGCACGGCCGCGGCCGGTCCAGGTCTGGCCGGTAGCGTCGTCGCGGTATTTAGTCGGCACCGGCGCGCGGGTCTTGACCGTCTTCACCTTGGCTACGCCGCCCAGATCCGCCACGGTCAGGCCGTATTCACGCATGATGGCCGTGACTTTCTCTTTCGCCTGTGCGATTTCATTTTTGCGGGCGGTTTCGGCCAGATTTTCCAGTTCGGCGATCTTTGCTTTGTATTCCTGGTAAGTCGTCATCTTATTTCCTTCTATCGGCAGGTTAGATTCTAAAAAAACCACAGGTGACAATGTGTGAGATTTGATAGCCGCAATTTACCATAACTTTGCACCAATTCTCCAGAGATATACGCGACAAATACCAATATAGCTATAAAAACGAATATTTTCCACCACTGTTGTTCAATTGAAGCGCGTATCGGACGGTTTTACGACGGCGCAGCAATATGCTCCGCTTCAGAGAATAGCGGCCGGCGGATTAACTGTTTTCTATTCAGCCGCACAGCGGCCGGTGCACGATACCGTCCTTCACCACTTTGCGGATCAGGTTGGCCAGGCGGCAGGTCGCCGGGCCGGCCACCTCGGGGTTGGCGACGATCAGCGACAGCGACAGCTTGCGGCGCTGCCCGACGCGCAACGGCAGCGGCTTGAGCAAGCCCTGCTCCAGCTGGGTTCGTATCTTGTGCTCGGGCAGCCAGCCGAAGCCCAGGCCGTTGCAGATCATCTCCAGCCGCGTGTGCGGACTGGTGACGGTCCAGCGCTGGTTGCTGCTGAGCCAGCCGTGGTCGCGCGGATTGAGCGTGCCCGAATCGCGCACCACGATGTGCAGGTTGCGGCCCAGGTCCTCCACTTCCAATTCGCGGCCCAGCTCGTGCAGCGCGTGGCAGGGGTGGGCCACGGCGATGAACTCGATATCCATCAGCACGTCGCCCAGGAAGCCCGACGGGATGCGGCTGGCGATGGCGATGTCGACCCGCTGTTCGACCAGCGCATCCTCGGAGCCGGACAACACGGTCTCCTCCAGGTTGACGCGGGTGTGCTTGGCCCAGGGCTCGAAATCGCGCAGCACCTGCACCAGCAGCTCGACCGGGAACAGGCTGTCGACCGCGATCGACACTTGCGGCTCCCAGCCCTCGGCCAGGCTGGTGGCCAGCTGCTCCAGCTGGAAGGCGTCGCCCAGCAGCTCGCGCGCCTTGGCCAGCAAGGCCGTGCCGTTCTGCGTCAGGCGCGCGCGGCGGCCGTCGATCTCCAGCAGCTCCACGCCCAGTTGCTCCTGCAGCTTGGCCACCATGTAGCTGACCGACGACTGGCTACGGTGCAGCGCCTCGGCCGCCTGCGCGTAGCCGCCGCATTCGACGATCGCCTGCAGGACCTGCCACTGCTCCAGCGTGCTGCGGGGGATCTTCACTTCGATTCCATCACGAAGGTGCCGTCCCAGTCGTCGGGCGGCGGGTTGGCCGCCATGTGCAGGCCGCGCTCGATGTACAGCGCGGCCACGCGGTCGTGCGGATTGAGCGACAGCACCTCGTTGAACAGCTTGCCGGCGGCGGACCAGTTGCGCTTGCGGTAGCTCTGCAGCGCGTTGCGGAACAGGCCCATGGCCTCGACCAGGTTGGGATAGCTGTCCTCGCTGTGGTAATCCATCACCTCGTAGATCGACACCGGCCGGGTCTTGCCCTTGACCACCACGATGTCGACCTCGCGCAGGCGGTAGGTGCCGCGCAGCGCGCGGTAGGTGAACTCGCTGATGAGGATGTGGGCGCCGTACTGCTTGCAGGCCGATTCCAGCCGCGCCGCCAGGTTCACGCCGTCGCCGATGATGGTGTAGTCCATGCGTTTCTTGGAGCCGATGTTGCCGGACACGACCTGATCGGTGTTGAGGCCGATGCCGATCTCCACCGGCGGCTTGCCCTCGCGCGCGCGCAGCTGGTTCCAGGCGCGCAGCTCGGTCATCATGGCGATGGCGGTGCGCAGCGCGCGGTCGGCGTCGTCGTCGTGGCCGACCGGGATGCCGAAGGCGGCCATGATGGCGTCGCCGATGAACTTGTCAAGCATGCCCTCCTCGCGCTGGATGCAGTCGACCATCATCGTGAAGTATTCGTTGAGCAGGGTGACCGTGCCCTGCGCGCCCAGCTGCTCGGTGATGGTGGTGAAGCTGCGGATGTCCGAGAACAGCACCGTGGCCGGCACGTTTTTACCGCCCAGCATTTCGGCGCCGTTGGCCACCATCTGGTCGGCGATGCCGGGGTCCATGTAGCGCGACATGGTCGAGCGCAGGCGCTTCTCGCTGGAGATGTCTTCGAGCATCAGCATCCAGCCGATGCCCTTCTTCTCCATCGACAGCAGCGGCTGCACGCTGAAGTTGACCGACAGCGTGGCGTCCTCCACCACCAGCTCGGCGTCCATCAGGTGCTCGGCGCTCTGGTTTTCCTCGACCTGGCGCAGCTTGTCCATCACCCAGCTGTTGGCGCCGCCGAAGAAGTCCTGCGCCGGGCGGCCGAGGATGGCCTCCGGCCCGGTGCGCAAAATCCGCAGGCCGGCCGCGTTGCAGGTGACGATCTTCTCCTGTCCGTCCAGCGTGATGACGCCGTTCGACATCGACTCCAGCATGGCCTCGTTGTAGTTCTTGATTTGCTGGACGTCGGCAAACAGCTTGGCGTTCTCCAGCGCGATCGAGATCTGCGCGGTGAAGGCGCGCAGGCGCGATTCGTCCTCGTGCGTGAACGGGCCGCCGCGCTTGTTGAGCACCTGCGTCACGCCGATGATCTTGCCGGCCTTGTTGACGATGGGGACGCACAGGATCGAGCGCGTGAAATAGCCGGTGCGCTTGTCGAAGGCCGGATTGAAGCGCAGGTCGGCATAGGCGTACGGGATGTTGATGGTCTTGCCGGAGGTGAAGACGGCGCCGGCGATGCCGGCCGTGTTGGGCAGGCGGATCTGCAGCGACTCCAGGCCCTGCCCCACTTCGGACCACAGCTCGCCGGTCTTCTCGTCGTTGAGGAACAGCGTCGAGCGTTCGGCGTTGAGCAGGCGCGTGGCCTCGCCCATCACCTTTTGCAGCAGCGAGCCGAGCTTGATGTCGGCCGTGACCTCGGACACCACGTCGATGAATTCCATCTCCTGGCGCCGGATCTTCTTCATGCTTTCGAGGAAACGCGCGCTTTGCAGCGCCAGCGTGCCCTGCGTGGTGAGCGCCTCCAGCAGCTGCAGGTCGGCGCGGGTGAACTTGCCGCGCCGCTTGTTGAGCGTCTGCGACACGCCGATGATCTCGCCCTTGAAGGTCTTGATCGGCACGCACAGGATGTTGCGGGTGACGAAGCCGGTCTGCTCGTCGATGGAGCGGTTGAAGCGCGGGTCGGCGTAGGCGTCGGCGATGTTGAGCGCCTCGCCGGTGGTGAACACGTGGCCGGCGATGCCGGTGTGGTTCAGGAAACGGATCTCGCGCTGGATATTGCCCTGCGCGACGCGGGAGAACAGTTCGCCGGTCTCGGCGTCGTTGAGGAACAAGGTGCCGCGCTCGGCGTCCAGCTCCTCGGTGGTGACGTCGATCAGCGCGGTGAGGATTTCGTCCAGCGTGTCGTAGGCGGCCATGCGGCGCGACACTTCCAGCAGCAGCTCGACCTGGCGCAGCCGCTTGCGCTGCGCGCCCGCCGCCGCCTGCGCCGACGCGGCCTCGCTCTTGGCGGTCGGCTTGGCCGGCACGCTGCGGATCGCGGGCTTGGCGCTCATGCCCGCGCCTCCAGCGTGTCGCGCAGCGCGCGGATGGTGTCGTGCAGTTGGGCGACTTCGCCGTGGTGGAGCGCGCTGGCCTGTTGCAGGGCGTCGAGCTTTTCCTGCGTCACCCGCTCCAGACTGGCGCGCAGGGCGGCGATAGTCTCGCGCAATTGGGTAATCTCGCTGTGGGCGAAGGACAAGGCGTCCTGCACCGCGTGCTGGCGTTCCTGGTGGGACAGCTCCAATTCCGAGCGCAGCACGACCACGGTGCGCTGCAAATCGCGCACCTCGGCCAGCGCCAGACGCAAGCCTTCGTCGTCCGGCTGGTTGATCTCGGTAACTTTAGGCTTTTTCAGAGGGGGCCCGCGGCAATTAAGTACACCGCAGAATCATATCACCTCGGAATCATGCCATCAAAACCGCTTTTCGACCGTGACACGCAGCTGGGTTTCGCCGCCGGCCACCGTCAGACGGTTCTGCGTGCCGCTGGCGTCGCTGTACAGGCTTTCCGTGACGTAGTCCTGCGCCAGCAGGTTGGAGACGGCGATCCGCAGGTTGTTCTGGGTGTCGATTTTCCACAACGCGTACACGTCCAGGTCGCGGCGCACGCTGGTGTAGCTGCCCTGCGTGCCGCTCACGCGCGCCAGGCCGCCGTTGCGGAAGCTGAAGCTGCCGCCCGTGCTGAGCGCGCCGTTCGGGCTCTTGTAGTCGGCGCCCAGCGTGGCGCTGAGCGGCGTCTGCTGGTCGAGGCGGTTGTCCGGGCCGGGCACGCTTTCCACGCGCGACCAGTTGCGGCTGACGCTGGCGCGCAGGTCCAGCGCCGGCGCCTGCTCGATGAGCGCGCGCACCGGGAACTTGGCTTCCAGCTCAATGCCGCGGGTTTCCGCGCGGCCGTCGTTGATCGAGGTCGAGACCCAGCGGTCGTCTTCGTACAGCAAGCCCTGGTGGGTGTAGTTCTCAATGCGGCGCATCGAGGCGCTGGCGCTCAGCAGGCCGCCCTCGCCCCAGTAATGCTCGAACGAGGCGTCCAGGCCCAGCGCCAGCTCCGGCTTCAGGTGCGGATTGCCTCGGCGGTCCGGCTCGGTCGGGCTGTTGTTGGTCGAGGTGAACTTGCGCGGCACCAGGCTGGCCGTGGACGGCGCCTTGTAGGTGCGGGTCAGCGCCACGCGCAGCTGGTCCTTCTTGTTGGGGAATTTGTACAGCGTCTGCATCAGCGGGCTGAGCACGCTGGAGCGCTGCTGCACGGCGTCGAACGTGCTGCCGTCGCTGCGCGTGTCCAGGCCTTCCCAGCGCAGGCCGGTGTAGAGCGACCATTGCGGCGTCAGGTTCCACTCGTCCTGGCCGTACAGCGCCAGCCGCGTGACCTTGGCCGAGAAGCCTTCGTCGCTGTTGTCCGGCGTGGCGCCCGGCAGCGCGGCCTCGCGCTGCATGCGGGTGTCGTCGCGCTTGGTGACGCCGGCGTCCCAGCCCATCGACAAGGCGTGCTCGGTGGGCGCCTCGCCCTTGCCGTCGGCCGGCGCCGCGCCAAAGGTCAGCGGCCGCGAGTACTTGCCCTGGGTGCTGAAGCCCTTCTCGCCGCTGGTCGAGAGGACGGTGCGTTCCAGCGTGGCCGGCAGGCCGTTGTTGCCGCCGAACTGGAGGGAATCGCTGGTGTTGTGGTTGTCGCTGACGCCGGCCTTCAGGTCCAGCTTGGCGCCGCCGTCGAACTTGTGTACCCAGTTCAGGTCGGTGCGGCCGAAGGCGTTGTGGCTGCTGAAGGTGCCGTCGATGCGGTCGTAGTCCGGGCCGCGGCCCAGCGTGGTGCTGGTGCGGCCGTGGCTGTTGTTGGCGAAATGGTTCAGGTTGACGAAGGTTTGCGAGGTCAGCGTGTCGCCGTTGCCCAGCGTCCAGTTGATGCGCGGCGACAGGTTCATGCCGTCGGCGCGGCCCTGGTCGCCCCAGGTGGCAACACGGTCCAGGTTGGGCTGGCCGCTGGCGTCGGTGCCGGTGTCGTACGACGGCGACGTGCGGTTGTACATGTAGCGCCAGGCGTTGCCGCCTAACGAATAGGAGGTGCCGCCGAGCTTGTCCGACATCTGCAGGCTGAGGGATGGCGAACTGAACTTGCTGCCCTTGGCCTCGCTGAGCTTGACTTCGCGCTGGGCCGACTTCAAGGCTTTCTTCAGCACGATGTTGATAGTGCCGGCAATCGACTGCGTGCTGAATTCGGCGCTGGCGGCGCGCAGGATCTCGATGCGTTCAATCACCTCGGGCGCCAGGCTGTCGATGGCGAAGCCGGCCGGGGCGCGCTCGCCGTTGATCAGGATCTGCGTGTAGCCGCTGCCCAGGCCGCGCATGCGGATCTCGCCGCCGCTGCGGCCGGCCGCGCCGCTGACCGTGATGCCGGGCACGCGCTTGAGCACGTCGTTGACCGAGGTGTCGCCGTATTTCTGGATCTCCTCGCTGGTGACCACGGTCTTGCTGGCGGTGTCGTCGCGGCGCGGGTCGTAGCTGGCGGCGGCGCCCTTGATCTCCACCTTCTGCATCGGCGCCGGCTTGGGCTGCTCGGCTGGCGGCGTTTCGGCCTCGGCGCGGACGGCGCCGACATAAAGGGACAACATGGCGGCGGCGAGCTGGGTCAGGCGAAATTGGCGGGCAGGCATAATTCTGAAGGGCAAGTTATAGGACAAGTGCGCGCATTATGCCTTGTTTTATACAAAATGTTCAGGATTTGGCAAGTTGCGTTCCTTGTTTAGTCCATTTTTCTAAACCGCGCGGGCGGCCGGCGCTATAATGCGCGATCGTTCATTGTATGGATACCCTATCGTGTCTCGTCTTGCTGTCCTGCCGCACTACCTGCTTCCCAAGGGAGCGCTGACCAATTTTGCCGGCCGCGTGGCCGGCGCCAAATGGGGCGGCAAAACCACCTGGCTGATCCGCTGGTTCGTCGGCAAGTACAACGTCAACATGGACGAGGCGCTCGATCCCAACATCGAGAACTACACCAGCTTCAACGAGTTCTTCACGCGCGCGCTGCGCCCGGACGCGCGCCCGATGGCGGACGCCGACTACATCTGCCCGATCGACGGCCGCATCAGCCAGTTCGGGGCGATCAAGGACGACCAGATCTTCCAGGCCAAGGGCCATAACTTCACGACCACGGCGCTGGTGGGCGGCGACGCCGAGCTGGCCGCCAAGTTCCAGAACGGCAGCTTCGCCAACCTGTACCTGAGCCCGCGCGACTACCACCGCATCCACATGCCTTGCGACGGCAAGCTGACCCGCATGATCTACGTGCCGGGCGAGCTGTTCTCGGTCAGCCCGGCGGCCGCGCGCGGCATCCCCGGCCTGTTCGCGCGCAACGAGCGCGTGGTGTGCGTGTTCGACACCGCCCATGGCCCGTTCGTGATGACCCTGGTCGGCGCCACCATCGTCGGCAGCATGGCGACCGTGTGGCATGGCGTGGTCAATCCGCCGCGCATGCCGCATGTATGCGAATGGCAGTACGACGACCAGGACATCGTGCTGAAAAAAGGCGAGGAACTGGGCCGCTTCCTGCTCGGCTCGACCGTCGTGATGCTGTTCCCCAAGGATGTGCTGAGCTTTAATCCAGCCTGGCAGCCGGCCGGCGCGGTCCAGCTGGGCCAGGCGATGGCCAAGCTCAAGAAGTAAGCTTCATCGCTCCACCGGGCGGCCGTCCTCGAAGGCGGTCTCCAGCATATCGAGGAACACCCTGGTCTTGGCCGGCATCAGCCGGCGGCCGGGGAACACCGCCCAGCCCGTCACGACCGGGAACGACCACTCCGGCAAGACCCGCACCAAGTCCCCTCCCTGCAAATACTCGCGCGCGATCAGCTCGGTCGAGGCGGCGATGCCGACGCCGGCCGCCGCCATGCGCACCAGCATTTCCGGCGAATTCGCCATCAGGCGCACCGGCAGTTCGCGCTCCCACTCCACCTTGCCGCGCAGGAGCTTCCAGCGCGTGAGCCCGTTCAGGCGCGGCGGCAGGCTGAGCAGATCGTGCTTGAACAGGTCGTCGGGATGCTCGGGCAGCCCGCGCAGCGAGGTGTACAGCGGCGACGCGTACAGCGCGATCTTGCTCAGCGTGACGCGGCGCGCGGCCAGCGAGGCGTCATCCGGCAGGTTGCCCATGCGGATGGCCAGGTCGAAATTCTCCGCCACCAGGTCGACCCGGCGCGGCGACAGGTCCAGCTCCAGCGAGATGGCCGGGTACTGGTTCATGAAGCGCGCCATCATGCCGCCCATCGTCAGGTTGGCGAAGTCGGCCGGCATCGACACCCGCAGCAAGCCGCTGGGCGCGCCCTGCCGGTGCTGCGCCAGCGCGCCGGCCATCTCGGTTTCGTCGGCCACCCGGCGCGCGTGTTCCAGCAGGCTGGCGCCGAATTCGGTCAGCACCAGCTTGCGCGTGGTGCGCTGGAGCAGGCGCTCGCCCAGTTGCGCCTCCAGCAGCGAGAGCCGGCGCGAGACCGTGGATTTGGGCAGCTGCACGCGCTGCGCCGCCAGGCTGAAACTGCCGCATTCCACGATGCGGGCAAACAAAAGCAGGTCGCCAGGGTCGATTTCCATAGGATTGTTCCATGAGTGGACTAATGTTATCCATTTTAACGGCTTCCGGAATGAATTTGAAACGATTAAAGTAACTCCATCGCAGCACAAACCCAATAACAGGAGCAACACCATGAACATCTTGCAAATCAACTCCAGCGCCCGCAGCACCGGTTCCGAATCCACCCGCCTGGCCGACGCCATCGTCGCCAAGGTCCGCGCCGCCAATCCGGCCGCCACGCTGCTGCGCCGCGACCTGGCAAGCGATCCGCATCCGGTGATCGACGAGCCGACGCTGCAAGCCCTGTTCACCCCGGCCGACCAGCGCACCGAAGCCCAGGCCGCCCGCGTGGCGCTGGACGATGCGTTGATCGCCCAGGTCCAGGCTGCCGACGTGATCGTCATCGGTGCGCCGACCTACAACTTCGGCATCACCGCGCAGCTCAAAAGCTGGTTCGATGCGATTGCCCGCGCCGGCGTGACATTCAAATATGGCCCGACCGGCCCGGTTGGCCTGTTGACCGGCAAAAAAGTGTATGTGGCGCTGGCCCGTGGCGGCATGCACCGCGACGCGCCGACCGACACGCAACTGGCGCACATCAAGATGTTCCTGAACTTCGTCGGCCTGAGCGATGTGCAGTACGTGTTCGCCGAAGGCATGGGCATGGGCCCGGAAGCGGTCGCCAAGGCGCAGGCCCAGGCCGAAGCGGAGATCAACGCAGTACTGGTGTAAGACAAGCACACAAGGAGAATGCCATGACCGACCAAGTAAGCAGCCCTCGCGGCGTAGAACGCATCATCAGCGGCCAGGCCGTCATGGACGGCGCCGGCGTCAAGATCAACCGCGTGCTGACCCAGCCTTTGCAGCGCCGGCTGGACCCGTTCCTGATGCTGGATAACTTCGGCAGCGACCAGGCCAACGACTACATCGCCGGCTTCCCCAGCCATCCGCACCGGGGCTTCGAGACCGTGACGTACATGCTGGAAGGCCGCATGCGCCACAAGGACAGCGCCGGCAACGAAGGCTTGCTGACCAACGGCGGCGTGCAGTGGATGACGGCCGGCCGTGGCGTAATCCACTCGGAAATGCCGGAGCAGGAGGAAGGCGTGATGGAGGGCTTCCAGCTGTGGCTGAACCTGCCGGCGAAGGACAAGATGCAGGCGCCGTGGTACCGCGATTTCAACGGCGCCGATGTGCCCGCCTTCACCACGGCCGACGGCGTGGACGTGAAAGTCATCGCCGGCAGCAGCCACGGCGTGGCCGGCGCGGTGCAGCGCGAGGTGACGCAGCCGATTTATCTCGACATCCATCTGCCGGCCGGCGCCAGCTTCAGCCAGGCGCTGCCCGAAGGCCACAATGCGTTCATCTTCACCTATCGCGGTGAGGTGGCTGTGGGCGACAAGGCGGTGGCGTCGGGCCGCATGGCGATCCTGGCCAACACGGCCGGTGCCGACGGCGTGACGGTGCATGCGGCGGAAGCCAGCCGCCTGATCCTGGTGGCCGGCCAGCCGCTCAACGAGCCGATCGCGCAGTACGGCCCGTTCGTGATGAACACGCAGGCCGAGATCTTCGCCGCCGTCGAGGATTTCCGCGCCGGCAAGCTGGGCGAGGAAGCCCACGCTTGACGCTGCGATAGCCGTTGCCACCGCCGCCGGACAGCCAGACTGTCCGGCGGCGCGCCCGCTCAGGGCATGCTGATGCGCTTGGTTTGATACGCCGGGTCGGCGGTGATCTGCGCCTCGGTGTAGGGCTGGGTGATCCATGCCTTGCGCGAGAAGCGCTCGGTCTGGTCGGCAAAGTACGGCGACGACGGCTCACTCGATTGCGAATAGCTCAGCATGGCCTGCGCCACCGGGCCGTTCTTGTCGAAGGTGACGGCCTGGATATAGCTGGTGCCGTCGGTCACGTCGCGCAGGCCGCCGCCGATGTCGACGCTGGTGATGGCGTTGTACACGCCATACACATCCTCGCCGCCGTGGATCGGGATCTTCTTCGCACCGCGCACCGCCACCTGGATGTCGCCCCATTTCGCCTCCGGCGACCAGCCCTTGGCGGCGGCAGCGCGCACCGTGTCCTGCAAGGCCAACCGCACCGCGGCCGCGACGCCGGCGTCGGCCAGGTTCAGGCCGCGTGGCGTGCGCACCGGATCGGCCGGGTCGAACGGCACGGCCCACACATCCTGGTCGCGCACCCGGTCCCACATGCCGGCGAAATACACGTAACCCATGTTCGCGTCCAGGTTGGCGCTGCGATCCCATGCACCCAGCTTGGCGCAGGCCACCGCGAGGTCGGCCCCGCTACACACTTTCAACACATCATCCATGACCTGCTGCGCCATGTAGACCTGGTTGTTCAAGGCGATCTGCTGCAGCTGCGCCAAGCTCATGCGGTTGCCCGCCAGGCCATCGGTGCCGGCCAGGCGCGCCTGCAGCTGGCTGATGCCGATGCGGGTGCGGCCGCTCTGCTCGGTGCCCTGCTGGCTGACGATGGCCGGGAACGACACCAGCGGCGACGCCGGATTGGTCAGCCAGGCGCTGTCGTTGGAGTTTTGCACGAAGTCGCTGCGCGTCAGCATCGGCAGGCTGGCGCCGGCGAAGATGCCGGACTGCGGCGCCGCCGGGTCGATATCCCAGGCGCAGTCCTTGCGGCCGCCGTCGAGGATGATGATGCCGAAGCCGGCCAGCTGCTGATCCGCCGCCGATACGCACGCGCCCTGCTTGGCCAACGAGACGTTGGGCACCGCCGTCACGTCCAGGTACAGCGCCTGGCCGTCCTTGTCGGCCGCCAGCGTGTTCACCCACGGCAGCCCGACCGTGCGCACGATGGCCTCCTTGAACTCGGCCAGCGACGCGGCCCGGTCCATCGCGTACCACTGCGTCAGCAGGCGATGATTGTCCTGGTTGGCGTCGCCCAGCGCGTAGGCGGTGCTCCGGTCCCAAGTGGCCACGCCCGGCACCACGGCGATGCGGCCGAACTCCGTGCTGTAGAAGTCGCGCGACTGCTGCTTAACGACGCCATCCGCGCCTTTCACGTCGACCGTCACAGTGCGCTTGGTCATGCTTTTGCTCTGGCCGTCAACCAGGTATTTGGTGGGATCGGCCGGATCCAGCTTGAGCCGGTGCAGCGTGAAGTGCGCCGAGGTGTTGACGGTGTGGCTCCATGCCAGGTTCTGGTTGAAGCCGATGTTCACCAGCGGCATGCCGCCCAGCGCGGCGCCCATCACGTCCAGCTTGCCCGGTATCGTGAGGTGCAACTGGTAGAAGCGCAGCGGCCCCTTCCACGGGAAGTGGGGATTCCCCAGCAACATGCCCTGGCCGTTGTCGGTGGCGTCCTTGCCCAGCGCCACCGCGTTGCTGCCGGTGCGCTGGTGCAGGCGGCGCCAGTATTCGGGGCTCAGCACGTTCGGCTCGCCGGCCGGCGCGACGGCCTGCGTGCGGTTGCCCCGCGCCGCCGGCGCACCCGGCGGCGCGGCGCCGTACAGCGCGGCCATGAACTGGCCGGAGCTGCCTTCGACCGCGTAGCGGCGCATCATGCGTATCGCGTCAAGCTCGCTAAGCTCGCGCAGCCACGGCGCGCCCTTGCATTCGCCCGGCAGATTGGCGGCGCCGGTTTCCTTCAGATACTGGTTGTAACCGGCCACGTAGCCCTGCACCAGCGCCTTGATCTCCGCCGGCTGCGCAGCCCAGGACTGGTTCACGGCCTCGTCGTCATTCAGCATCCGGTAAAAATAGTCGGCCGCCAGGTTGGTGCTCTGGTAGCCGATGCGGGTTCCGTCCGGCCCGAAGAAGCGTGAGCGCTGACCGCTGGCGGTGATGACTTCCTCGGCCAGTGTGCACAGGTTGTCCTCGGCGTAGGCGTAGCCCACGCCGTAGCCGATGTCGCCTTCGCTGCTGCCTTTGATGTGGGGAATGCCAAACGCGGTGCGGCGGATTTCGGCCTGGTACTTGGGCGCCGGTTTGACCGGATCGACCGGCTTGTCCGGCGAGCTGCTGCCGCCGGAACAGCCGGACAGGGCGACCAGTGTCGGCAGCAGGACACGGGCCAGACGCAAGGTGGGAGATGTCATGGAAAGTTCCTTCATCGGATGGGGTGACAAGGTGCGCAATATTGCCAACCTTCCAAGAAAAATCCATCGGCTTTTGAAAGGGTCTGCCGCTTGGCACAGCTGGTGGCGCGCGGCGATACCGTGCGGGAGTGTCGCGTCTCAGGATAAAATGCCGGGATGATGCCCACTATCCTCAAATGGCTGCGCTACCTGAGCCACGTTCTCGGCTTTGAGACGGCCGAATCCTTCCCGCCCGGCCATCCGTATGAACGGACGCGCTGGAACGGCGCGTATTTCGACATCGCTTCGGACGTGAAACCGGACCAGATCGAAAGCCGGCTGTGCGAGGCGATCAGCAATACGCCGCTGGTGTTCGGCTACATCACCAATCCCACGCCGCGCATGCAGCGCGCGCTGCTGGCGATGCTGGAGGAACGCATGCGCAACAATCGCGGCCGCGCCAGCGAGCTGGCCGCGTTGTTGGTGAACGCCTACGACAGTCCGCACATCACCGAAGTGGTGCCCGGCCTGCGCGCCGCCATCGCCGCCACCCGCCATGAGGACATGGGCGAGCGCGCGCGCAGCGTGATGGCCTTCCTGGGTTCGATGCAGTCGCCGTTCGATGTGATCGAACTGAATTAAGCGACAGCGCCCGCCGGCGCCACCGGGCGTGCGAAATTGCCCGGTACGTAGCGGTCGCGCAGCTTCATGAACGGCGTCTCCACCAGCAGGTGCAGCAGCCAGCCGGCCAGCAGACTGGCCGCGCTCATCAGCACGATGGCTTGCCAGCTGTTCGGTCCCCAGCCTTCCGCCTGCAGCGGCGCGCGCAACAACACGCACAAGGTCTTGTGCGTCAGGTAGATCGCGTACGACCACAACGCGATGCTGGCCGCGCCCGGCACGCGCAAGCGTTGCAGCAGCGAGCCGGGGCTCAAGGCCGCGACCAGCAGCAGCGTGAAACTCAGGCCCAGCAGCGGATAGCCGGCCACCGTCATCGCATAGCCGTAGTGATCTTCCAGGAACAGCGACCACGTCAGCGCCAGCAACGCCGCGCCGGCCGCCAGCATCCAGTTCCCGCGCGAGGTCAGCCGCGTCCAGGCCGTCGCATGATAATTCTTCACCAGCGCCAGCGCGACGCCGGCCACCAGCTCGTCGAAACGGCACAGCGACGAGTAATAGATCAGCGTGTAGTAATGAAAACCGCCCTGCTCCTCCGGCCCCACGTATTGCGTCCACAGATGGCTGCGGATCGCCATGCCGGCCAGCAGCATGCCGACCACGGCCAGCCACGCCAGCAACAGCGGCTTGCGGCAAGCGGCGATCGCCAGCGCCACGGCCGGCAGCAGGAAGTAGAACTGCTCCTCCACGCACAGCGACCACGCGTGCGAGAACGCCGTGCCCGGCACCAGCTGGATATTCTGGGTGAAGGTGAGGAACTTCCACAGCGGCGGCAGCACGTTGGCGCCGCGGAAGGCCGGCCACAAGGCATACAGCGCCAGCACGAAGTAAAAGTTCGGCAAGGTGCGCAGCAGGCGGCGCGCGTAAAAGCGCAGCAGCGAAAAGCGCTCGCCGCCGTCCGATTGCCGCGAACGGCGGATGCCGCCCAGGATCTGGTTGCCGATCAAATAGCCGCTGAGGGCGAAGAACAGGTCGACGCCGGTCCAGCCAACCTTGCCAAACCAGCCGAAGGTCGGGCTGGCGCTGACGAACAGCATGTAATGGTTGGTGAACACCAGCACGATGGCCAGCGCGCGCAAGGTGTCGAGGCCGGCGTTGCGGCCCTGGGATGTGGGAGTCATGCCCGCATCTTAACAAATCAGGGCGAGATCACCATGTTGAGCACGTTGTTGGTCACGTTCAGCACGGCCGTGCTGCCGGCCGCGATCGCGAAGTTCTGGCTGTGGCCCGAATAATAGTCGACGGTGCCGAGCCGGATGCTGTCGATCGCCGCGCTGACGCCGTTGCTGATGGTGTAGGCCGCCAGCAGCAGGTCCGGCGCCGTGACGAACTTCAGCACCAGGTCCTGTCCCGTATTGTTGAGAAAAATCGTCTTGGCCGGCTTGACCGTCTTCAGCGACACCGCCTCGGTAAATTGTATTATTTGCATCACAGCACCCGGAACAGGCCTGCCGGATAGCCGTCGTTGGTGCGGGTCAGGTCGACGCTGATGCGCTTGCCGTCGTCAACCGGCAGGCTGGCCGCCGCCAGTTGCTTGAGGCTGAAGCCGACATAGTCGCGCGAGCCATGGTATTCCGGCGACGGCGACAGCCAGCTCAACGCCGCCAATCCCCTGAGCAGCATCGTCTCGCAGCAGGCGCCGGAGCCGTACACGCCGACCTGATACTTGGGCTCGCCCGGCCCGGCCGCGCGGAACGCCTGGTTGACGCCCTCGAAATAGGCGCTGACCGGGCCGGCGATCGCCTCCTCCGACGGATTGAAATCCACCGCAAAATATATCGCCGATCCGGATGGCTGGGTGATGACCTGCTGCGCCATCAGATAAGCGGCGGCGCCGTCGGCGCAGCCCTGGGCGCGGCTGAAGTAATTCAGGTGGTCGCCGCCAGCCTGCCACAGCGCGCCGATCTGGATGCTGGCGTCCGTCAGCGAACGGGCCTCGGCCAGCGACAGGCTCTTGCCCGCCTGGTGGCTGTAATACCGGATCGCGAAATCAATCCCTTGTTGCTTAATTGCTATTGCGTGCTGCGTCAGTTCAAATGGCGCTTTCAGGCCAGTCAGAACAACCATGACATCTCCGGTAGAAAGGGGTGTGGTTTCCCCGCGTTAATGTTAATATTTGCAAAATATGTAGATATGGAACAACTGTAGTCAATCCGCATGAAATTGGCCTTCGGAAAACCTTCCGGCCTCCAAGTCATTGATTACAAATAACTTATCGCTGAACCAAGAAGGTCCGTGTGAATCACAAAAGCTTTCGTTTCGGGCAGTGGCGGGTCGATCCCGCCACCAATACACTCAGCTGCGGCGACCTCAACCGTCAGCTGGAACCACGCGCCATGGATGTTTTGTTGCATCTGTGCAAACATCCGCACGTGGTCGTATCCGCCGAAACCTTGCTTGATGCGTGCTGGGGCGACGTCTCGCCCAGCGACAACGCGGTCCACAAAATCATCACCCAGCTGCGCCGGGCGCTGGACGATTCGGCGGTCGAGCCGCGTTATATCGAAACCATCCGCAAGCGCGGCTACCGGCTGCTGGCCGAGCTGAGCTATGACGACGACGTCAGCAACGGCAGCTGGCTGCACGCCTCGCCGTTCCGCGGGCTGGAGGCGTTCGAGGAACAGCACGCCGCGATCTTCTTCGGCCGCAAGCTCGGCGTCGACCAGCTGGTGCAGGTGGTGCTCAGCCAGGTGCAGGCCGCGTGCGCGATGGTGCTGGTGCTGGGGCCGTCCGGCGCGGGCAAGACCTCGCTGGTGCAGGCCGGCCTGATCCCTGCCCTCAAGGCGGGCGCGGCGCCGGCCGAATCGGGCCTGGCGATCGCCAGCCATCTGCAGCTGGACTGCGCCGACATGGGCCAGTCCGGCCTGCTCGACACGCTGGCCAGCGTGCTGCTCGACGCCGAGCTGGACGGCAATCTGCTGTTTGAAAACACCAGCGCGGTGGCGCTGGCCCAGCGCATGGCGCAGGACCTGCCGGGGCTGATCGAGCACTTGCAGGCGCGGCTGCCGACGATACGGCTGATGCTCTTCATCGACCGTTTCGAAGCCATCTTCCGGCTGCCGCATATCAGCGAGCAGGAGCGGGCCGCGTTCATCCATGCGCTCGACCAGCTGGCGCGGTCCGGCTGCATCCTGATCGTGCTGGCCTGCCGCAATGACTTCTACCCGCACTTGAGCGGCTATCCAGCGCTCATGGGCATGAAGCTGCGCGGCGGCCACTTCGACCTGGCGCCGCCTGGCGCGGCCGATATCGCGCAGATCATCCGCCATCCGGTGCAGGTGGCGCAGCTGCGCTACACGGTCAATGCCGAGACCGGCGAATCGCTGGACCAGGTGCTGATCGATGCCGCCAAGGCCGGCCCGGACACGCTGCCGCTGCTGCAATACTGTCTGCAGGAGCTGTACCGGCTGCGCAGTCCCGACGGCGAGTTGAGCCATGCCAGCTTCCACGCGCTGGGCGGGCTGGAGGGTGCGATCGGCGCGCGCGCGGAGCAGGTCATCTCGGCGCTGGGCAGCGCGCAGATCGCCGCCCTGCCGCATGTGCTGTCGCAACTGGTGCTGGTGGCCGAGGACGAATCCACCGTCACGTCGCGCCGCGTGCCGTGGTCGGCACTGCGCAACGAGGCGGACCACGGGCTGGTGCAGGCGCTGGTCGATGCGCACTTGTTCGTCAGCGATCTGCATGGCGGCGCGCCGGCGTTCGGCATCGCGCATGAAGCGCTGCTGCGACGCTGGCCGCGCGTGGTGGCGTGGATCGAGGAGCATCGCCAGGCTTTGCAGGTGCGCAGCCGCATCAGCGCGCAAGCCAGACGCTGGCAGGACAGCGGCCGCGCACGCGACATGCTGCTGCCGTCGGGCACGCAGGCTAACCAGGCGCGCCAGCTGCTCAAGACCAGCGGCTTCAGCTTCACGCCGCAGGAGCAGGCTTTTGTGCAGGCCTCGCTGCAGGGCGTGCAGCGCGGCGAGCGGCTGCGTCTTGTCATCATGGTTTTGATAACGACGCTGGCCCTGCTGGCAGCAGGCCTGGGCCTCGCGGCCCGTTCGGCGCAGACCCAGGCAGAAGCACACCGAGCCGAGGCAGAAGGTCTGATGGGCTATATGCTGGGGGAGTTTGTCGACAAGCTACGTCCACTGGGAAAGCTGGAACTCCTCGATAGCGTCAGCAGTCGCGCATTGAAGTATCTCTCTGACCCAACACTCACGACCGACAGCGATGCGGCACTCGCCCAACGCGCAAAATCGCTTCAGCTAATTTCCGAGGTCAAGATAGCGCGCTCAGATCCCGTCAGCGCCAATACCGCACTGCTTGCAGGTCGGGACATCCTGCAGCGGCAACTGCAAGCAAAACCAACAGATATCACGTTGCTGAAAAGCGCAGGAGAGAACGCCTTTTGGCTGGGACAGATTCATTTCGATCAAAAGGAATGGAACAAGGCGCAACTATATTTTGACGAATACCTTGCCTATGCAGACCGGCAATCGGCCGCCGCGCCTGATGAAGTCAGCGGCTGGGTCGAGCAATCGTATGCACACAATAGCCTTGGAACGCTGGCGTTACAACGAAGCGATGTGAGGCGGGCAGCTGCCGAATTTGCATTGTCAGTAGAGCTCAAGACTCGTGCCTACGCCAAGACGCCGCAGGACAAACAACTTGCAGCGGACTTAGCCGACAGCCTTTCGTGGCAAGCAACCGTCCAAGTACGGCTTGGGCAGCTAATTCAAGCGCAGTCCCTTTATGCTCGCGCGCTGGCATTGCTGCAATCATTACACGCCACTTATCCCGAAGATACTCTTTGGGTGAACCAGTTGGCCGGGGCATGGTCGCGTCAATCCGAACTTAAGCAAGCAAGTGGCGACGTGGCCGGCAGCTATCACGACGCACAAGAGGCATTTACACTGTTGCAAAGTATGGTCGGAAAAGACCCTAGCAACCGGAACTGGCAGCGCAAGATGTACATCGCGGAGCTCCGTGTGGTTGAGACAAACAAAGCACAAAAATTGACGCAGTCGTATGCCCATCTGGAAAAACTGCATCAAGTTTTCGTTGAACTCAGCCGACTGGAACCCAAAACACTCGACCGTCAAGTCACTCTGGCCATCATCCAGCAGAGAAAGGCCGCAATATTAATGCAACAGCACCAACCATCTGCCGGTGCTGAGGTCTTACAACCGGCCCTGGACAATCTAAGGAAACTCAACGCAGCGGCACCAGCTGACATAACCATTCGCGATGCGATGGTTGATGCCTTGTTGCTTAGTGCCGATGTGGCAGAAATGCGGAATGATCCGAAGGCGCTCGACCAATGTGAAACCGTACGCACCTTGCTACGCCCATTGGTCACCGGCAGCGCTGATTTCCAACTGCTTGCTCCCTGGGTGAAGGCCCACGCATGTCTGGATCAGAGCGAACAAGTAAGCCACATCAAAAAGCAGCTCGAGGCAATGCCGTATCGAGATGCGAGCTATCTAAATTATCTTTCCACCCACCAAAGAAAGTGATCCAATGAGTACATTTCCAGCATCAACCTCGTTCGTCAACATTCTGGTTTCCGTCAAGCCCAGCACGACCCAGCCGGGCACTTACGATGTTTTGACTGCCCCCGCAGTACCGGTCATAACCGAGGTCGACACGGTCATCAATTACCAGATCTTCGACACTAACGGTTATGACATCGTATTCACCGGCATGTCCGTCAAACCAGACTTCAACGATCAGCTTAGCCCTCCCAGTGTTAGCATAAGCGGCAAAACGCTGACATTCAGTGATGCCAACACGGAAGCCATGACGTTAAATGTCACCCTCAAATTTAAGGACGATGGCAAAGAGGGAATCGAGTTCAGCCACGATCCACAAATCAGCAACAATCCACCGACCTAACTGTATCCTCAACGTTCCAGCAGTGGCACGATTCGCCGCTGCTGGCGTGCTTAATTTCAGATACTCTGCGGTAGTAATGAACCAGACAGGAATGCTGTATGAGCGGCACCGGAAATTATCAGTTCAAATCACATCAATACACCGGCCAGCAACCCGGCACGCGGCTGATCGTCAGCGGCGCCGTGCACGGCAACGAGACCTGCGGCACCAAGGCCATCACGCGCGTGATGCAGGAGTTGGACAGCGGCGCGCTGACCGTACGTCACGGCTGCGTCACCTTCGTCCCGATCGCCAATCCGCTGGCCTACGCCAAGGGCGAGCGCTTCGGCGAGCGCAACCTGAACCGCAACCTGTTCCCCAATCCGAACCCGCAAGACTTCGAGGACCGCGTGGCCAACTGGCTATGCCCGCTGCTGGCGCAGCATGATGTGCTGCTGGACCTGCACTCGTTCAACGCCGCCAGCGAACCGTTCGTCATGGTCGGCCCGCGCAACAACGATGGTCCGCTGGAGCCGTTCCAGCACGAGCAGCAGGAGCGCGCGATGGCGCGCCGGCTCGGCGTGCGCCGCTTTGTCGACGGCTGGCTGCGCACGTACGGCGCCGGCGTGCAGCGCCGCCTGCGCGACGACAGCCAGCTGGAAACCGTGCTGCGCTACGGCATGGGCACCACCGAGTACATGCGCAGCACCGGCGGCTACGCGCTGACGCTCGAGTGCGGCCAGCACGCCGATCCGCAAGCGCCCGAGGTCGGCTATCGCGCCATCGTCAACACCCTCGCCTTCCTCGGCCTGATCGATGCGCCGTCGCCGCCGCCCATCGCGGACGAGGCGATGGAGGCGCTCAGCATGGTCGCGGTCTATGACAAGCAGTACGCCGACGACCGCTTCACGCGCGCCTGGTCCAGCTTCGATCCGGTGCTGCAAGGCGAACAGATCGGCACGCGCGCGGATGGCACGCCGGTGCAGGCCGAGTTCGACGGCCGCATCCTGTTCCCCGACGCGGCGGCCGGCGCCAACAGCGAATGGTATTACCTCACGCGCGCCAATCCCGGCTTCTGATCAGACGGTCGACAGCTTCAGGCCGACGATGCCGCCGATGATCATGGCGATGCAGCCCACGCGCAGCGCGCTGGCCGGTTCGTTGAGCACGACGATGCCGAAGATGACCGTGCCGACTGTGCCGATGCCGGTCCAGATGGCGTAGGCGGTGCCCAGCGGCAGCGTGCGCAGCGCCAGGCCCAGCAGCGCGACGCTGCCGGCCATCGCGCCCAGCGTCAGCACGGTGGGCAGCGGCTTGCTGAAGCCGTCGGTGTATTTGAGTCCGACCGCCCATGCCACTTCCAGCAGGCCGGCCAGGATGAGAATTATCCAGGTCATCTGTGTCTCCAAAGTTGGCGCAGACTATAGCACCGGCGCTAAATCTCTGCCGATGGCTTCCCGCCGCGCCCGCCTCAGGCCATAATGCCCTTTCAATAATAACGAGGAGCACCCATGCAATTACTGGCGCAGATCGTCACCGGACTGGTGGCGCTGATTCATGTCTACATCGTCCTGCTGGAAACCGTGCTGTTCCAGTCGCGCGGGCGCCGCGTGTTCGGGCTGAGCAAGGAGAAGGCCGACATCGTCCAGCCGGCCATGTCCAACCAGGGTTGCTACAACGGCTTCCTGGTGGCCGCGCTGGTGGTGGGCTTTGTGCATCCTAATCCGGCGATCGCTTCGGCGTTCACGGTGTTCGGCCTGGCTTGCGTGGCGGTGGCCGGCGTGTGGGGCGGCGTGACCGTCAAGCGTTCGATCCTGTTGATCCAGACCCTGCCGGCCGTCATCGCGCTGGCCCTGCACTTCGCTTAAGACTCAGCTGCCGGCGGCCTTGGTCACCGTCAGGCTCGGCAGCACGATGGTGTCGACCACCACCGGCGCCGCTTCGGTCGGCGCCGGCTTGGCGCCGGTGCCGCGCAGGGCCAGCAGCCAGCCGATGCCGTCGAACCAGAACGGCGATCCCAGCGACGAGGCGAAGGCGGTGATGATCCAGCCCATCAGCGCGAACGCCAGCGCGGCCATGAAGGCCCCCGCCCCCTTGCCGTGCGCGCCGTCGAAGCGCGCGGACGGCCAGCCTATCGGCAGCGCTTGCACGGTTTGCAGGTCTTTTTTGGCTTCCATCGCCTGGCTCAGCGGCGTGGGCGCCGGGGCGCCGGGGGCGGCGGCCACGGGCGGCTTCATGCTGCCGGCGGCGATGGCGTCGGCGCTCTGCTGCGCCAGGGCGCTGGCGGCGGCGTTGTCGCGCCACAAGCGCTGGCTCAGCTGCAGCGCGTCGATGTTCATCGCGCCGGCGTAGAACAGGCCGACACAGAACAGTACCAGCTGGGAGCGCCGCTTGTACCAGCCGGTGATGCGGTCCATCACCGTGTCGTACCAGATGCGCACGGCGTTTTCCAGCGCCGCCAGGTCGTCCGGCCCCTCCCCCATGATCGCCAGCAGCGTGCGGCTCAAGCCCTCGTTGCCGACGTTGGCCAGCAGCAGCGCGGCAGTGTGTCCCTTGCCGTACTTGGCCGTCAGCGTGGACACGAAGGCGCGCGCGAAGATCGCCGACGGAATGTAGGACGGCATGCGGCCCTGCTGCGCCATGCCGGTGATCAGCGGATGCGACATGACGGCGGCCGACAGCGAATCGGGCCCGAGCTTGGCCAGGTTGAAGCCGCTGTCCATGCGCAGCAGGCGCTTGATCGACGGTCCGATGCCGCTCAGGCGCGGCTTGCCGGCCGACTCGTGCAGGATGGTCAGCACGCCGTCCAGCAGCACCTTGGCGCGGGTCTGGAACAGCGAGGCGATGGCTTCGCGCGTGGCGCTGCACAGCAGGCTCACGGCCAGGAAGGTGTAGGACAGCCCGATGGCCACATCCAGGTAATGACTCGTCATACGGCCCTCATTAAACTTCGAACAATGTTCCAATAACATAAATGATTTTCGGGCCGCCAGCACGTTTTTCTTTTATATCGTAAAATCACGATATTGAAATCGGAAAAAGACGATCCATATATCGTTACATGACAATGGACATAGACGCTATCCATAAAGCCCTCGCCAACCCGGTGCGGCGCCAGATCCTGGCGTGGCTGAAGGAGCCCGAGGTGTATTTCGCAGAGCAGCAGCACCCGCTGAGCCTGGGGGTGTGCGCCGGCCTCATCGACCGGCGCTGTGCATTGTCGCAATCGACCGTGTCGGCGCACCTGGCCACGCTGCTCAAGGCCGGGCTGATCACGTCCCACCGCGTGGGGCAATGGAATTATTTTAAACGCGACGAAGCCACCATCCAGGCCTTCATCGATCAAATGACCTTATAGGAAACTCATCATGGCAAATCTTTTCGACCCGCTCACCATCGGCGACCTCACCCTGAAAAACCGCATCGTCATGGCGCCGCTGACCCGCGCCCGCGCCGTCGGCGGCGCCCGCGTGCCCAACGCGCTGATGGCCAAGTACTACGTACAGCGCGCCAGCGCCGGCCTGATCCTGAGCGAGGCAACCGCCGTCACGCCGCAGGGCGTGGGCTACGCGGACACGCCGGGCCTGTGGTCGGACGAGCAGGTCGAGGGCTGGAAACAGGTGACGGCTGCCGTACATGAGGCCGGTGGTCTGATCTTCGCCCAGCTGTGGCATGTGGGCCGCATCTCCGACCCGAGCTTCCTGAACGGCGAAGCGCCGGTGTCGGCCAGCGCCATCGCGGCCAATGGCCATGTCAGCCTGCTGCGTCCGCAGCGCGCCTATCCGGTGCCGCGCGCGCTCGACACCGAAGAGCTGGCCGGCATCGTGGCGGCCTACAAGCTGGGCGCGGAGAACGCCAAGAAGGCCGGTTTCGACGGCGTGGAAATCCACGGCGCCAACGGCTACCTGCTCGACCAGTTCCTGCAAGATAAAACCAACCAGCGCACCGACAACTACGGCGGCTCGATCGAGAACCGCGCGCGCCTGATGCTGGAAGTGACCGATGCGTGCATCGCCGTCTGGGGCGCCGGCCGCGTCGGCATGCACCTGGCGCCGCGCCGCGACGCGCACGACATGGGCGATTCGAATCCGGCCGCGACGTTCGGTTATGTGGCGCGCGAGCTGGGCAAGCGCAAGATCGCCTTCATCTGCGCGCGCGAAGCGGTGGGCGAGGACAGCCTGGGACCGTTGCTGAAGAAGGAATTCGGCGGCGTGTATATCGCCAATGAAAAGATGGACAAGCAGACCGCGCAGCAGGTGCTGGATGCCGGCACGGCCGACGCCATCGCCTTCGGCAAGGCCTTCATCGCCAACCCGGACCTGCCGCGCCGCCTGCAGCTGGACGCGCCGCTGAACGAGTGGAAAGCCGAAACCTTCTACGCGCCCGCCGAAGAAGGCTACACCGACTATCCAGCGCTGGCCTAAGCACTGGGATCAAACCATTGGGGTCAAGTCTGACATTCGGACACGAGCTCTTCCGTAGCTGGCTGCTACGGAAGAGCTCGTGTCCGAATGTCAGACTTGACCCCAAATTTTAGCGCGGCAACGCGTAGTTGACCGGCACGAATTCGTAGCCTTTGCCACCGTTGCTGCGCACGTGGCCCAGCGCCGGGAACGACAGGTGCGGCGCGCCGATCAGGTAGCCGTCCTTGGCCGCCGCGGCGAACGCTTCGCGACGCTCGGCAATGGCCACCTTGCTGTCGGTGTCGAAGGCGATGCCGACGCCCGGATTCTCAAACTGCACCGCCTGCACGTGCAGCAAATCCCCCAGCAACACCAGCTTCTGCCCCGCGCTCTCGACCACGTAGGTGATGTGGCCTGGCGTGTGCCCGCCGTTGAAATACGATTTGATCCCCGGCACCAGTTCGCTGTTGGCGATGATGGGCTGGAACTTGCCGGCCTTGACGTAGGGATTCAGGGACATCATGACGCCACGGAAATCTTCCTTGCCGTCGCCGGTCGCCTTGTCCATGTTGCTCTGGCTCAGGTAATGGTCGGCGTCGAGCTTGCCGGCGCGGACCACCGCGTTCGGGAACACCCGCTGGTCATTGGCGGTCAGGCCGCCGACGTGGTCGCCGTGCATGTGGCTGATGTAGATCTCGTCCACCTGCTCCGGCTTGTAGCCCGAGGCCTTGAAGTTGGCCAGCAGCTTGCCGGCCGTCGGCCCGAACAGGCTGGCGGCGCCGGCGTCGATCAGCACCAGCTTGCTGCCGGTGTTGATCAGGAAGGCGTTGATCGAGGTTTCCACCGGACTCTTGAGGAACGAACGGGCCAGCGCGGCGTTGGTCTTGGCGGCCGGCTGCTTGAGGATCTGGTCGACCGGCAGGTCGATGGTGCCGTCGTTGAGCACGGTGACCTCGAACTCGCCCAGCGTGGTGCGGTAGAAGCCCGGCGCCTGGAACTTGGCCATCGGCGCGGCCGCGTGCGCCATCGAACAGGCCGCCGCCAGTGCGAGCATGGCGGCGGAGCGGGTCAAGGTGGTCGTGGTCATAGCGTCCCTGAATGTGATTATCGAGAAACGCTACGATACCGCAAAATCAACTTTGTTGCTCAAGCACCTAGAAGGTGAACGGCAGGCGGAACGACAGTTGCACGTCGGGCGTGTCGCGCGTGAGCCCGGCGCCGACCGCGACGTTGATGGTGCGCTTGTCGCTGAGCCGGTACGACACCCCCATCAGCAAGGTGCCCAGCTGGGTGCGCACCGAGCCCGGCACCGGCACGCCGTTCTGGCGCGTGCGCGCGATCGAGCTGTGGTCGTAGCCCAGGCTGACCAGGACCTTGTCGTTGATCGCCAGGCCGATGCCGACGTTAAAGCCCAGCACATCGCCCGGCGCGACCGTGCCTAGCGGCTCCCAGTCGCCGGCCAGCACCTTGCGGCTGACGTTGCTGCGCTTGAAGTTATACAAGTAGCTGACGCTGCCGAACAGGATGGCCGGATCGCTGGCGTACAACCACGTCAGGCTGGGCTGCACCGCGTAGAAGCCCGAGCCGGTGGGCAGCTCCAGCGGCAGCCCGGTGCCGGTGGCGTTGGGCCCGACGCAGCGCTTGCTGCAATCGGTGACCACGCTGAATGGATCGGTGCCGGTGCGCGACTTCACGCGCAGGCCGGCCACGTAATACGGCTGGTCGGCCCCGCCCTGGTTGAGCTGGTAGCGCAACGCCAGCTCGGCGTCGCCCACGCCCTTGCCGCTGGTCTCGAACACCCTGTCGACGCCGGTGCCGGTGAAAATCTCGCGGCTGACGGTGGAGTCGGAGCGGTACACATACGGCAGCTTGAGCTCCAGCTCGGCGCGGTTGGTCAGGCCGTAGCGCAGGCTGACGGCGCCGGTCAGCGTGTTGCGCTTGACCTCGCGCACATCGACCAGGCCGATCAGCAGGGCCGGGATGATGGTGTAGCCGACCAGCACCACCCGGTTGCTCGACGAGTAGCCAAACTGCGCCGACGGCTCCAGCACCAGCCTGCCGCGCGGCGTCAGCACGCCCGGCTGCTCGAACAAGGGGGCCACCGCCGGCGGCTGGGCCGCGCCGCCCTGCTGTTGCGCCTGCGCCGCCGCGCACGCCACCATCCACAGCGCCACCGCGCCGCCCTGCCATCTTGCACCTCGCATCGCCGCCCTCCTGAGTCGCGTTCATTTCGGTCCCACCGCACCGCTCAGGGCATCGCGCAACAGGGTTTCAAAGTTGGCGGCCTTGAGCAACGCCAGGTTGCTGACGCTGGTGCTGATCGTGGTCTGGCTGCGGATGGCCTGGTCGCTGACGCTGTTCTGGATCAGCAAGGCGCCCAGTCCCGGCGCGGCCGGCAGCGCATCGACCGCGTTGCCCGCGCCGTTGCGCACCACCACGGCGGCCAGCGCATCGCCGGCCATCTGTGCCTCCGCAGCGCTCAACTTTGTCACATCGGCGATCGCGAAACGACTATTCGCTACAACACTGCCATTGATCGAGACCAAACGTTCGACACCTAGCGAGACCACCAGGCCACCGCCCAGCTCGTAGCCGCCGCGCGCCTGGTCCAGCCGCGCATCGTCGACGGCGGTCCAGCCATCGGTCGGGTCCGGCAGATCGCCGGCGTGGGCCGCCGCCGCGCAGGCCAGCAGCAGGCTCAGGAAACTGGTGCGCATGCGCGCCTCCGTTCAGTAGTTGCCGCTGCCGTTCTTGGGCAGCGTGAGGTCGGTCAGGCTGGCGCGGTTGATGCCCTCGCCCAGCGGCGCGCGCGGCGCCACGCGCCAGTCCGCGGCCTGGTTGAAGCGCGGCTTGCCCGGCCAGTTGTGGATGACGAACAGCAGCCGGTCCTGCCACAGCGCGTCGAAGTCGGCGCGCCGCACGGCCCGCGTGCCGCCGGCCGGATCGCCCAGCAGCACGCGCTCCGCGTCCAGTCCCTTGATGACGACAAAATGGTCATAACCGTTTTCGCGGATGCGCACGATGGCGGGAAAGGCCGCCTCGGCCAGCTTGTGCAGCGGCTGCTGGTAACCGTCGGCGATGAAACCCAGCGTCGCCAGGTAGCGCTTCATGTCGAGCAGCGAGAAGCCCTCGCGCCGTATCTTCTGCTGGTCGCCCTGCGCGTACATGGCGTCGAACACCTGGCGCTCGCTGACCGGCGTGTCGTAGTGATAGCTGAGCAGCGTGGCCACCGCCGCCGAGCCGCAACTGAAATCGAATTGCTGGCGCACGGTGGCGCGGAAGCGCGCCTCCTTCAGGCTGGTGACGTGCAGCGTGTAGCTGCCCCCCGCCACGCCGGGCAGGTCCGCCGCGCCGGCCTGGCCGCACGCGAGGGCGGCCAGCATGATGATGCGAGCATAGGTGTTCATTGCACCCGGACGTTAATGATGGTGGCGTTCTGGATCAGCACATTGGCGCCCGAATTCTGTATCGCCACCGGCAGGCCGGAGGCGTTGCTGAACGAGCCGCTGCTGATCGCGTTGGCGCCGGTGGTGACATTGACCGCCGTGTTGCCGCTGACGGCGCCGCTCAACTGCATGTCGTTGTTGACCACCTCCACGCCGGCGCGCTTGCCGGCCAGTGTGGCGGCCGGCACTGGGGCGGCGTCAAAGCCGGCGGGATCGGCCGCCGTGATGACGATGGCGTCCGGCAGCAGCGTCGGCCGGGATGGCGCGGGCCGCTGCGCCAGCGGTGGAATCGCCGGCGCCGCCGCGGCCTGGCCGGCCAGCGCCAGCGCGGCGCATAAACTCAAGACTGGTCTGTGCATACGGTCCTCCCTGTAAATGGCGGGATGCGAGCGCACCCCGCCACCGTGTTACCTGCCGACCGACAGGTTGGACTGGACGTTGACGCTCTGCTGCACCAGCGAGGAGATGCCGCTGTTCTGCGACATGACCAGGATGCCGGCGGCCGACTGGCCGACATTGCTCATGGTGTTGGACATGTTGAAGGTACCCGCCGCCACCGAGACATCGCCACCGGCGCCACCGGTGCCGCCCGCCGCCGCACCGCCAGTGGCCGCGCCACCGGTGGTGGGGCCACTGGCGGTGCGGC
>NZ_WWCX01000035.1:0-61262 GCF_009857655.1 Duganella vulcania | reverse complement strand
TTCCTCTGACTGGTTAAGGTCTGGTAACCCCAACCTACTCATGAATCACGATGGCCATCTCATCATTGCTCAAGCCTTAGCGCCGAACTCGGCGCCAGCTTCATACACCACTCCGTGGGACACGATCAACATTTAGGGAAATTGAAGCACGGATCCGTTTGGATTGGAGAGAAACTTTATGGTCGCCGAAATGGTCAGCTAATGACCTGTTCCGAATCCCTTTATAAATCGCCGTCACTAACTTGACCGAATTCACGATATGCAGCGCAGCGCTGTTCCAGATCAATCCGAATGACCAGAGAAAACGGAACGATTCCGTCCATCATGTTTGGCTTGAAAGAGAGCCTGGTCCGCTGCTGCGATGAACGAGACCATCGAATCCGAATCGCAGGGAACTGCTGCCACGACACCAACGCTGATAGTGACCATCTTGTTAGCAGAGTCCGGATGGGGAAGGTCAAGTCTACAGACTATTTCACATAGAAGCTCGCCAAACGCTAACGCTTCCCGGCTGCTGATATTAGGCAGCAATACGACGAATTCTTCGCCGCCGTAGCGCGCCACCATCTCGCCCGGACGCTTTACGCTCTCAGCTAATGTCTGCGCAATTAGCTTCAGGCACATGTCGCCCGCCTGATGCCCGAGGCGATCGTTGTAAATTTTAAAACAATCGATATCGATAAAGGCCACTCCCAAGGGCAATTGGTGGCACTTGTGCCGCGTGAATTCCGTCTCGGCCACCGTGTCGAAATGGCGGCGATTGAACAGGCCGGTCAAGCCGTCCCGGTTCGCCAGCTCGGCAATGGCCCGGTTCTGGCGGCAAATGCGCAGCTGGGTGCGCACCCGCGCCAAGGCCACCGGCGGGTTCAGCGGCTTGGTCACGAAGTCGACCGCACCGGCCGCCAGTGCCCTGAGCTCACTTGTCTCGCTTTTATCAGCAGTGACAAAGATGACCGCAATCCCGGCCGTCGCCGGATCCGCCTTCAGCCGCCGGCACACTTCGTAGCCGTCCATACCCGCCATATTCACATCGAGCAGCATCAACGCTGGCCGTCGCTCGCTGGCAATGCGCAGCCCGGCCTCACCGTTTAATCCGAACAGGATCTCCCCCTCGGTCCTTAAAATCGCACTCAACATCTTGACCATCTCGATGCTGTCGTCGACGATCAGTAACAATTCGCGCTCCATCCCTACCCTCTCTTTTTTTTTGCCCACATCCGGTTAATGCGACGGCCAGCTCCGCTTTAACGGGGAATTCGGGGCATCGAACATGTCAAATACCGTTCCGTCATAAAATGACTTGACGATAAAACGGTTGCCCTCCGCGCCAGCGCAATGGTCGCGGCATCGAGATTGATAAAGGCGGACACCAACAATGGCGTCAAGCCGGACAAGTCGGTCTGCAGGGTATCGGGCAGTTCCAATCCAATGCGGTCGGACAACGCGATATCGAGGCAGGCGCCATCCGGGCGTCATTGCATTCCACCGGCCTTCGCCGCGGACGCCCCGCCCGGCACTTCATATCCCTTCCCCTGAATGATCATGCGGAGAACGGACCGGGTCATTGCATTGTCGTCAGCAATAAAAACGGTGAAAGGCCAGCAGGTGCCGCCATACTCTTTCCTTGTATTACTCGTTACACCGCATCGCGGTCTAGTTCAAATTACGACGGCAACAGTTCCAACGCCGCGTCGAAATCCAGCAAGTCCATCGCACTGTCCAGACGCTGGGCGCGTTCATCACCGAGTAAACTCGGCATGACGCCGCGCAGTTGCTCGTAAAGCGATAATGCGGCGGTGTTGTGTTCAGCCAGCAGTACTCCCAACAATGCCACAGTCACTGCGCAGTCCTCGTGACCAGGTCCCTCCGCTTGCGCGCCGCTCTGCGCCAACCAGAGGTCGGCAGCAGCGATAACCGCTTCCAATTCCTCCCTGGCAGTGCGGAACATCGCCCCGATCCGCTCAGGAGAGTCGTCTGCCATCGCAGTTTCCAACGCCTGGCAGACTGCAGCAAAGCGCTGTGCCCCCAACGTCCCCACAGACCCGCGCAGAGTATGCAGCATGCGCGCAGCCGCGTCGCGGTCGCCATGGTCGTAGGCGAGACGCGCATCCTCCAGATCGCTCGTACCGGATCGCACGAACTGCGTCAACAAGCGCGTCATGGTATGCAAGCTCTCCGGGGTCGCGGCAATGGAATCGAGCAGCGGAGCCAAATCGAATATCCCGTTGCAACCTTCGTCGCGCGCTGGCGCCACAGAGCGGTGCCCCGCCTCACCGCGCTTCTGCGGCGTCAGATAGCGCGCCAGGACCGCGCACATCTGTTGCCGGTCCACCGGCTTGCCAATGAAGTCATTCATGCCGGCGGCAATACACTGGTTGCGCTGGTTCTCCATCACCCCAGCGGTCATCGCGATGACCGGCAGGTCCAACCCCAGCACTTGTCGAATGACCCGGGTCGCAGCGAAGCCGTCCATCACCGGCATTTGCACATCCATCAGTACCAGGTCAAAGTCACCTGGCCGGCCTTGCAGCAAGTCGATCGCCAACTGACCATTGCCGGACACCTCCACCTGCAGCCCGTGCGCCGCCAGCATCGACCGAGCGATGTATTGGTTGAACTCGTTGTCTTCGACCAGCAAAACGCTCCCTTCAAACATCATCAGGTCCGCCGGCATCGTCAACTGGTAATCGGAAGAACCAGCCCCCCCCAGTTTCGCGCGTTGCACGCCATCCAGCAAGGATGCCGCCGTCACCGGGCTATCCAAGACCATATCCACGTCCAGTCTGGATGGATGGAGACCCAAGTGCGAGCGCGCATAACAACTCATCACCATTAGCACCAATGCCGGGCCGCCTGCGCGGACACATCGGATCACTACCGCCGGATCGACCTCGGCACACACGCGCCAATCGAGCAACACCAGATCCGCAGCGAGGCCCGGCGCAACCGCTATTCCGCTACGCAGGCGCCCGATGTCGTCTTCGGTCGCGATGCTGAAATTCCACCCCAGGCGCTCGACTGCATGGCTCATTGCCAAGCGCGTCATCGGGTTTTCGGATGCGACCAACACCATCGTTTTGTTGGTAGGTGGCTCGGCCTGCTTAGCTTCCCGCAGCGCCACCGCATCCAAGTCCAGGGAAATCGTGAAGACACTGCCGGCGCCGTAGCGGCTATCGACCGTGATGCTCCCGCCCATCAACTCGGCCAACCGGCGGCAGATCGCCAAGCCCAGGCCCGTGCCGCCGAAGCGCCGCGTCATTGACGAATCAGCCTGCGCGAATGGGGCGAACACGCGTCCGATCTGTTCGCGCGTCATGCCAATACCGGTGTCATGCACTTCGATCTGCAAGCCGACCCGGCCGTCGGCGCGGACGATGTGCCGCAGGTACACCCTCACACTGCCGGCAGCGGTAAATTTGATCGCATTGCCCGCCAGGTTCACCAACAATTGCTGCAGCCGCAAGGCGTCGCCTTCCAGCCAGCGCGGGATGGCCGGATCGACGTCGATCACCAGTTCGAGGTCATGCACGCCGGCGTTGACCCCCATCACCACGCCGACCGTCGCCAGCAGCTCGTCCAAGTCGAACGGCTCCGGCGACAACTCCATCCTGCCGGCCTCGATCTTGGAAAAATCCAGGATATCGTTCAATATTCCCAACAAGGTCTTGCCTGACACCCGTATCATGTCCAAGTCCTTGCGCTGTTCGGCGTCGAGCTTCGACTTGTCAAGCAGTTCGGCTATACCCAGCACCGCATTGAGCGGTGTGCGCAGTTCGTGGCTCATGTTGGCGACAAATTCGCTTTTTGCGCCGCTGACCGCATCGGCAGTCCGCTTGGCCGTGCGCAGGTCGCGCTCAATCTGCTGACGGGCCGTGATATCGGTGGCCATTCCGAGGAATCCCGTCACGGCGCCACCGTCCCCGATGATGGGCGTGACCGTCAGCTGCACCGGCAACGTGCCACCATCCTTTCTGACGTAGGTCCACTCGCGCGTCTCCGAGCGCCCCATTCTGGCGTAGGCGACAAACACCTCGAACCCAGTGATCGTCCGGCCCAGACTGGCGCTAAGTTCAACACCCCGCGCTTCCGCCTCTGCGGCCACGTGCAACTGCGCTGGCGTCCGCAACCCAACCAGTTCTTCTGCGACATAGCCCAACATACGTTCAGCTCCGGAGCTAAAAACCTGGATCACGCCCTCGAGATCAGTCGAGATAATGGAAAATCCGACGGCCGACTCCACCAGCGCGCCGAACTTGTTTTCAGACGAACGCAAGGCTCTGGTGGCGGCCAGCGCCGAATGGATGGCCTCCTCACGATTGGCCGTCAGTGCCCGTGTCATACTAAAAAAAAGGAGACTGATCAACATTCCAGAGACAAGCACAATGAGCGCCTTGCCCCGGTCGACCACCGACTCAAAGGCGGGAAGCGAAGTGACCCGCAACGTCCAAAGGGCATCGCCTATCTGGGCTGTCGCAACGCCCGAATATGGATTCGGATAATCGGTCAATGACAGTTCTTGGCGCCGAAGGCTGGAATAGATGAGGTTTTCCGGCGAGGTCGATTTCCCGTCAAAGACCTCCAATGCCACTTTAGCGCCAAAATCCGACAGGATTGCCGCCATCAGGTCGCTGGTGCGGAACGCCGCAACCACGTATCCATACAACGCCTCCGTACGCTGCTCCGGCGTCGCGACCGACGCGTCCTTGCGAAAAACCGGGAGCGCCATCAAAAATCCGGGGTGCTGCGACTTGCCCCGATCTTGCATCAAAAGGATCGCTCCTGTAGTCGCGATTTCACCAGTCTCGACCGCCCGCGTCAGCGCAGCCCGCCGAATTGGCTCCGATTGCAGATCAAAGCCCAACACACGGGCATTCTGCTCCGATTGGGGCGCAATATAAACGACAGGAATATAGTCATCCCGGCCGCCGTCGGGCCACACCTTGAACGTTTCCATTCCTTCCTTGCCCATCCTCCTTTGTAAGCTGCGGGTGTCGGTCACCTTCTCGGCAACAGCCAGGACTTGGAGCCCGGGATACTGCTTGTCGACTTCAAGACTCTCGACGTAGGCATGCCAGTCCGCATCCGTCACTCGGGGGGAGGCACGAAACAATGCCTTGCCGCCTTTCAGCACTTGCGCATAGGTATTCATGCGCACGTTGACACGATGCTGGATGGTGTCAACCTCGGCTTGGAACATCTCGCGCGCGTGCTGCTCGGTTCCCGAAGCAACGTAATGCCATACCAGGATCGTCAACGCCTGGCAGACAAACAGCACCAACCAGTGCAACATCTCCAGCCGCGATGCTTTGTTGTCCTCCGCTTTTTCGGCAACCGAATGGTGTAACTGCGTTTCCCGATCCGACGCCAACACCATGCCCATCAGGGAACAAAGTGCAATGAAGATTTCCAACGAAGACAAAGCGTCGTCGAGCGTTCCGACAGAAAACGGGCCCATCCCTTGTGTCGTGCCAAAAACAGCCGCTCCAGATAGCAGCAAGACTACTATGGTCACTCCGCGCATGCCGTAACGATATGCCGCCCACCCAATCGTCGGCAACAATAAAATGGCCACTTGCTGGTACGATCTGTCCCACTTGTAGTGACGCCCAAAAAAAAGCTCCAACATGAACGCCAAGATCAGCAGGCTGACAACCGTGATCATGACGCTGCCCGCAGTCCAACGCCAGCGGCAATGACGACGTGACCAGGCCAGGATAAATGGCGTCACGACAATGATGCCGGCGGTATCGCCCAACCACCACATGATGCCGATCTTCCCCGCCGCTGCCGACGTTATTACATGTGCCGCAGTCAAACTAGCGATTCCACCCACGGCCCCTACCATCGACATAAGACCGGCTACAGCGGCAAAGCAGTAGATGCGGGTGGGATTGCTGAGGTCTGGCAACTTGCCAAGGAGCTTGGTCAGTAAATAAGTTCCCGCCACAGCTTCGAGCGTGTTGCCGAATGCGATCGCTAGCGACGTGAAGGTCGCAGCCGGTCCAGTCAAGGCGCCGTTCGCTGAAAACACCACCAAATTGGCGACGAATGCTCCCGCCAGAATGCCGGGCCAGCGCCGCATTCCCAACAACAGCAGCGCCGCGAACGCGATGCCGGAAGGCGGCCAGACCGGGGTAACATTGGTCGAAGCGAACGCCAGCAACAAGCCCAGGCGTGCCGTCGCGTAGTAGGCAGCCGCCAGAGCAAGATGTATTGCCAGCGAACGTGCGATTGAAAACCGAGAAAGATACAACCCAACTCCCCCCCACGTTAACAAACTTGCATTGCACAAGCCAATCAAAGGCGTTTTTTTCCTCTAGACAATATAGCATTTCCTTGACGGAACAAGTTCAAGTTTGCGTCCGTGCGACTGTTGGGAGGCGATAAACAACAACACGCCGTTCTCTTCCAGTACCGGGTGTAGCGGAATCTGGCGAAATCCGATCGAGAAATGGCATTCGTGCAACAGAGCCGATCAATCCCGTTTACGGAACGGGCTCAGTCGCACGGAGGCATCTTGCCCCGGGATTTGGTCGGCCTATGATCTACGGAGCTAGGTATCACTGACGACCACGCCCAACGCCTTGGTGTCGATGCGTCCGCATGATGCGCAGCATGTCAACTTCCCGGGCTCTCATTGGCTATGCCAACTTGCAAACGGACCAAATACCCGGGGGAGGACGCAGTTTCCAGAAATAGTAACAACGCGCAATTGCAAACAGAAGCACGTTCACACCCAACCTGGCAATGGCTCGATCTCTCTCCCCGCCTATCTTGCCGCCATCCGTGCCCTGAGCCAGGCTTCGATTTCGCAGCGTATCCATCCCGACGTTCGCGCCGAGAGCTTAACCTGCTTCGGGAACTCCCCCTTGCGGATCGCCTTGTAGATCGCCGCGCGCGACTTGCCGCAGACCGCCGTGACTTCGGACAGGCGCATGATGCTGAGTTCTTGAACCGGTGATTGAACGTCCATTGCAGCCTCCTTACGAAAGAGTGATTGCCGCCGGTCCGAGGCGGAAAAAGACGGACCTACAGGATGGCTGCGCCATCCGTGAATCGGACAGGCTGCGCAGCGATACTCGGCAGCCTGTCTGACCAACAATAACGAACACCAGTCGCCATTCAAGTGCTTCACGCCGTTGCGAATTCCCCGCCCGTATCAGGCATCACGTCGGCGGCGCTTGCACCGACCAGTTTGAGCACGGCGCCATCCTCGAGCCGCCAAACACCCGACGATTCCGGCACCCCGTTCCACAACGCCGCTAGCGTGATGGCCACCGAACGCCCTTCGCCGGACTGTCCCGTCTTGCCCGTGACGACCGCAGTTGAATCCGGATCGGCCGCCACGACATATTCGGACATGAAATCAGATACCGGCCGCCCGATCCAGGCACCCGGATCGAAACCCGGGGCCAGCGCAAGCACGGCCTGGCGCAATGCGGGAAGTGCCTCAAACAGACCCGCCGAGAAAGCCGTCCTGGCCGGCAGAGATTCGATGACTTCCTGCCCTGCGAGGTCGTGCCGTACCTGAAGGTCACGCAGTCGGCATCCTTCGACAAACACCAGTTTCGCCATGACCAGTTGCATGAAGACGTCGGGCGCGGCGGTAAGGGCTTGGTAGCGCGAACGCACGTAGGCCTCACGCACGCAGTGCTCCACCCAGGGCCAGTATTCGCTGACATGTACCGGCCCAGTTTTCGGCCGCCAGGCCGAACGCGGATGCAGAGGATGCTCCGCCGTATTGTTCGTGTTGTTGGCAACAACAAAGCGGGGCGCCCATTCCCAGTTGATCGAATTCGCCACGACCTCATGGCACAACATCAGCGTTGGTTCTTCCGCCTTGATGGCACGAATGGTCGACCACACGTCGAGCGGCGCTTGACCTTCGGTGAAGTAGTCGATAAGCGCCTCGGCCAAATGGCTGCGACAGACCTCGTACGCGGAAACGCCGCCGTTTGCCAAACAATGGCCGACGTACCACGCGCCAAACGGCTCGCAGACATTCTGTTCGACGGAGCCGCGCGGCCGGCCAAGCAAGCCATCGACGGCGAGGATTGCTCTTTCCAGGCGTACCGCCAGGAGTACAAGCTTGGCCACATCGTCAACCAGTCTGCGCTCGTGCGGGCCGTCGGCCACGAGCGCGGGGAAGTCGGGACATGCACGCATGCCCTTGTCGATAAAGGCGGAAAACACCGCCATCGACATGAAAAACTCATCCGGGTCCGCCGGAATAGGGAAATTGGTAGTCATTGGGATCTCCTAAAAGAATGGTGGCTACCGCTCGCTGCGCTGGGCAAGAGCGGCATGCGCGTGCATCCTCCATAGCGGGCCAAGGCCAACAAGGCATATGGTCAACTTGATGAACGCAGTGCGCGGAAACAGGGCCTATGTGGCCCAAGAGGAAGAGTGCTGGCTTGAGAACTAAATCGCCGGTATGCCAGCTACCGTGGGAATGCGCTTTCAGCTCACGGCACATACGACCGCGACGTGAAAGCACAAACACAAGGAGAACCTACATGCGCCAGGTGCCGCCCCATGCGGCGCCGGAATCGAAGGCTTGCCAGAAACCGCAGGGCCAGCTGCTGCTCACTACAATCTCATTCTTGCTTGTGCGACTACCAAACACGGATCGCTCGCCATCGGCTGGATTTTTACGCCAATGCCACCGGGCGCGAACACCACCGTTTCTAAGCCCCTACTACAACCACGCCTTCAGCGACTCGAGGCACATCGGGTTCGACGACAGACAGTGACGACCGGCCTGCCTGCGATGGCGTCAGGTCCTGCACCTGCTCCGGCGCCCCGTCGTCAAGGCCGTCGGCCATGTCAACCATACTTTCTGTCTTGCGTGACATGGCGTTGATACGCCTGTGCAGGCCAAATCGTGCCTGGCGGATGCTGCTGCCGATGGCGCGCACAGTGCGCTTCGCCCTGGCCTTGCGGGCGGTCATTTCCCCGCTGGGCATCACCTCGTCGATCACCAGCGTTTCCAGGATCTGCATCAGCTGATCGACCTTGCCGATCAATTCAAGATAGTGGCGCCCGAGCTTGGAGTGCACGCGGGCGTCGACGACCAGGGGCGCGATATCGTATGTGGCGAGATCGACGATGCCATTGCGTTGGCACAGTTGCTCGGCGTGAACCAGCGCCTCGTCGAGGACGTTTCCGCTCTTCTCGATCAGCTCCTCGAGCTTGGCCACCACCAGCTCCACTTCGCCGGCCGGCAAATTGATCGGCGCGATCACCACGATGAAATGCATGTTCAGCGCGGATGAATTGAAGAACCGTAGAAAGAGCCGCTTGGCTTCCGGGCTGTGCAGCGTTGTACGGATTTTTCGACTTGCCGACTCGACGCGCCGGAAGTCCGCCTTGACCTCGCGTGCGAGCAGCCTGACGTTGGTTTCGCCGTTGTCGTCATGAGTGGTGGAGAGGCCGCTCTCCGGGGCGTTGCTGTGGTCAGTCATGTCATCCTCTCGCATGGTCGGCACTCCCCCCATATCTTCCTGCGGATCGACCGCCAAGGCGACCTGAAATGGAGGGTGCCACGCCGCCCCATTTCCCATCAGCGCGACTCAACCTGTCTTAGGCCATGCCAGTGGGAAAATGATCGGGAAGCATAGCGAGCCAAGGCATGCCGGCCTGACAAAACGGGCATTGACAATCCGCGTTTGCGCGTCTAATTTGATACTAGCAGCAGCTCGCCCTGCACGAAATCGGCAAGCCCTTGATCCTCAACATCCGCGCAGCGACGCCAACGCGTCGCTTCCCTGTCCTCCATACGTGAGAATTTTCCTGCGACGCGCTTTCCACGCGCCGCAAGAAGCATTTTCACGACGGTAGCTGGCAATCCGTCTTCCCGGCACGCCCGGACACCAAGCCAGCCAATTCAACCCCGCCTTCGCGGTTCCACTTCAACCCTGCTTGGGACACGGCCCAAGCGGGCTGTCGTTCCGCCATTCGTGGGAGATCATCATGGAAACAAGTAGCTCATGGCATGAAGAATTTGAGAAAGAAACGGCCGATCGCAATTGGCTGATGCCGCTCGACGGCGATCGATGCGCCGCACATGCGGCTGACCTGCTCGGAAAATTGGGATCAACCCAGTTGGCGTGCGACTGGTCGGAAGAGGAGATAGTCCGGCTGCATTGGCGCCTGCTGGAACGGATCAAGCTGTTGCGCGATGTAAAAACGCCGCTGGAAGAAAAAATCGAAGTGCTGCGCTGGCTGTTTACCGACACGGAAAGGGACGGTCAGCCATTTTCGTTTGTCAGTTGCGTGCGCGTTGTGGGACTCAGCCCGCTATCGCCGCTGTCCTGCTTTGTCGGGGTGGCCGACGCGGACGAAGTGCGGGACTGGATTCGGTGCCGCCTGAAGCGCTGGCTTCTCGAGTCGCTTGCTGCCTATCCGATGTGGGTGCGTGAAGCCATCGTCGAGCAACCGGAGTGGATCGCGCTGCGCTTGGAGCGAAATCCCCAGTGGCTCAATGAGCAGATCCGGCGCAACCGCGCCGAGGGCGACCTGTTCGCGTAACGGCCCGTGGAGAACCGCCATGGACCGAGACGAATACGAACGTCGCTTCCGCGACATGCGGGAACGCGCCCACGGCCGATGGAGCGAGATTTTGCGCCAGTCCGGTATCGACAGCAAGATCCTGAACCGCCGGAACCAGCCCTGCCCTATCAACGGTTGCGGCGGCACCGACCGATTCCAGTACACCGACAAATTCGGAGAGGGAAACTACATCTGTCGCCATTGCGGTGCCGGCGGCGGCTTCAAGCTGCTGCGGGCGGTGACTGGTTGGAGCGCCGGCGCTGCCCTGCGCCATATCGAGCGTTGCCTCGGCACGCTACCGCCGCGACGCCTTGATCAACGGGCGCCGCAACTGGACCGGATGCGCGCACTGGCGAGTCGCATCTGGTCGGAGGCAATGCCGATTGCGCCCCACGACAACGCGCATCGCTATCTGGCCGGGCGCAAGCTTGACCTGGAGACCTATCCGGAGACGCTCAGGTGTCATCCCGCGCTGGGCTACTACGAGCCGACCGGCGATGGACGCTCGCGTCGCGTATGCGCCTATCCGGCGCTGCTGGCGAGGATCGATGACCTGGCGGGAGAACTGGTTTCCCTCCATCGCACATACCTTGACCATGGTGCGAAGGCTCCAGTGCCTGATCCGAAGAAAACGCTGTCGGGAGGCATCAATGGCGCCGCCATCCGGTTGGCGCCGGCGGCCGAGACGCTGAACGTGTGCGAAGGGTTGGAAAACGCCTTGGCCATTTTCAAGCGCGGCGAACGGGAGGCGGTGTGGTCCGGCATTTCAGCCGGCAATCTGCAACGGCTCTGGATCCCTCCGTGCGTGCGCGCCCTGCGCATCTACGCCGACAACGATGCCGACGGCGATTTCGCCGGCCAGCTGGCCGCCTTCGCGCTGGCCCGCGCTTCGCGCAGACGCGGCATGGACGTCAAGGTGTTCGTGCCGAACAAGGCCGGCAGCGACTGGGCCGATGTCTGGTTTGCCCGCTCCGACCACCTGATCCGGGTGGCATGAATCCATTTTGTATCACGCCAGCCGCCGGTTCACAGGCGACTGACGTCCGACCGCCGGTCCCGACCATGCAAGCCCGGACCGGCATTTCCCTGTTGATTGACACTAGGAGAATGTGATGAAATCAGGACGCAACCTGCGTGACCTGGCGATCGAACTACGCCGCCAGATGCACGCCAAACAAGACTTGCTCGCACCGTCAAAGCTGCTACTGTGCGAAACGGCAGAAAGCGGCGCATGCGCTTTAACGCTTGCGATCGATGGCGAACGCCGCTCCTACCGGGTGCGCGAGATTGCCCTCCACCAGATAGCCGAGAAACTGAAGATTCCGTTCGGCTACTTCGAACGGATGCGCAAGGAGCAGCCCGGTCTGTTCGACAGCAATGTCAACACCTGGCTGCAGGTGAACGGCGCGGAGAACCGTTTGATTCGAACGCTTGACGGCCGCGTGCGCGCATTCCTTTCCGACCGCTACCGGCGCCTGGACAACTACGATGTCGCGGAATTCGTGCTGCCCATTCTTGAGCGTCTGCCCGGCGCGGAGTTGGTGTCAGCCGAACTCACCGAATCGCGCATGTATCTCAAGTATGTCAGCCGCCAGGTGCGCCGCGAAATCGCACCCGGCGACGTGGTGTGCGCCGGTGTTGTGGTCAGCAATTCGGAAGTCGGATGGGGCCACCTGACCGTGGAGCCCTTGCTGTTCCGGCTGGTTTGCAGCAACGGCTTGATCGCCAACGAGCTTGTTCTGCGCAAGAAACACCTCGGGCGCACGCTGCAGATCCAGGATGAAGCCGTTGAACTGTATAAAGAAGACACCCTGCAAGCCGACGACAAGGCGATCCTGCTGAAAGTCCGCGACATGGTAGAGGCGGCAGTGTCCGAGGTGACGTTCCGGCTGATCACGGAGAAACTTCAACGGACGCTGGGCATCAAGCTCACAGGAGACCCCGTCAAGTCCGTGGAGGTGCTGACCAACCGGTTTGCGTTGTCCGAGGATGAACGGTCCGGGGTGCTGCGCGGTCTGATCGAAGGCAGCGATTTGTCCGGATACGGCCTGGTGAACGCCGTGACAGGGTATTCGCAGCACGTTCAGGACTACGACCGCGCAACGGAACTGGAGGGCATCGGCGGAAAATTGCTGGCGCTGAGCACGCTTGAATGGAGGGAGATCGCAGAACCGGCATAGCGCCAACCCTATCGCGCACAGAGTTTCTGTGCGCGATAGGGCGCGCCCTGCTAGAAGCGTTTGAGATCGAACGCCATGCAAACCTTGCCGAGGATCTGCAGTGCAGGTCCGGCCGCTGCAGCAGTATCCAAGATGCTCTCCCGATAGCGCTCGTTGGCACAACGGAGCGAGAACGTTTGATCCGTCCTCATTTCAAGCAGGCGGACCATCGAGATGCCCTGCAGCGTCAGGAAATAAATACCGTTTCCCATGAATTGCGAGACATTCGAATCCACCAGAAAAGGCATGCCGTCGCCGATCAACGGTGCCATGTCGTCGCCTTGCATCAGGTAGACGTCGTACCCTTGCGCCAGCCTGTCCATGTGAAAATCAAGTTGGCCCATCCAGTTCGCCGACGGCGCACTGGGCAACCAGCGGCGCAACGCCGGCTTGACACGCTCGCGTGGAAACGGGCGCCGCGCGCGAACTAGACCCAGCATCCAGTTGGCGTCGATTTCCAGCCTCAAACAGAGAATCGCCAGCGAGCGCAGATCCGGAAGGCCGGGCGACTTCTGCGACAGCCAGCGCATCACGGATTGCGGCGCGCGGCCGGTCTCCGCGCTGAGGAAGCGCACACGCCCTCCGGCAGCGATGCCGCTGCTATCGAGTTCGGCGAGCAAGCGCTCCCGCAGTCCCGGCTTGAGGTCAGGTTCGCCATCGTCAACGATGGTCGCGCTACTGGCCTCTCGTCCCATCAGGTCTTGCCCCATCTCCTGTCCTCCGCCGATCCGATCACACAACAAGTGCTAATCCGTGGTCACCGCAATTGCAGCATTTTCGCCCCTTGCGTGCAGGATCCACAGCAAGCCGCAATACAAATAAATTCAACAATTCGCAAAGCTGTTAGCAATTGCTGTTGACGGGTTCTGACGCCATGACATAGGCTAACTTAACGCACAAAACGACGTGAGCACCACGATTAAAGCATACGCGCTAGATGCGTTACCCGCCACACCAGTTCCACCACGCAGCCCACTTACCCGGCGTGACCGGCAGGAATTTCAGGAGCATGACATGGACAAACTCGTACACTTTTCCGACGTGCAGTATGTAAATTTCAATTTGCTGATGGCGATACATGCTAATGTGCAGCGCGACCCCATCGCTGCGGCATACCAGTTTCATCTTTCCCGTCAACAGGCCGACAAGCTCGCCGTCGTTTCCTTGGGCGACCTGGAGTCACTGGCCGCCAACATGCGCAATGAATGTTTGTTCGCGCCACGGGCCAATCTGGAGCAACTGCTCGAAGCGCCGCCGGGTCTGACGATCGTTCTCTCCGCGGTCAGCAGCGCACCACAGGACAAGGCGGCCCGGACATTGGTGGAGCGGCGCGCATATCGGGCCGCACAGTAGGAGTACAGCCATGGCCCGCGCCTACATCGAGCGGCATATCCACACGCTGACCCTGGCGCATGCTTGCTTCCAACTCGGCGCCAGAATGCGAACCACCTCCCACATCACCGGCATGTCGCACGCAGAACTGTGTAAATTTTATCTGCCCGGCGAGAGCGCATTTCACGCCGGGCGGTTGCCGGCCTCGCCGGATTGGCTGATGGCGAAGACCAACTGCCTCGACCGCGCCGAGCTCTCGGTGTTCGCCGCCATCCTCCAGCGCGTCCTGGCCCAGGACATCGCTCCCGGCGACGCGCTGGTTGGCGCCTACAGGCTCTATGCGGGCAGTTGTGCCGTCCAGCCACGGGTGTCATTCGACCGGGCATTCGATGTGGCCTGTCACCTGAAGGGCATCTGGACGCATCGGACCGCCAGCATCGCACTGTACGCGTGTCCCCGGTGCGACTCATACAATCTGTCGAGCATGGGCGACGAGAAACTGCTCAATCGTGGATGTGTTTTTTGCCGGTTACTGGCGCGTTACGAAAAGGACCCACGGGTCCGGGCGGGCTTTCCCAAGCGGCGCAGGCCCGGGCCGTCGTCGCGCGCCAGCGGACTTCCCCGCATACTCGCTGGCGCGTAAGGAAGCGAATCCACGACCGCGATATCGGGTGTGCGGCTGGAGATTTGACAGGCACAATCGACGAGACATCCCGGAGACCACGATGCATTTCTCATTCATGCGCAGGGTGTTCAAGGACGGTGGCCAGGGCCAACCGATGAGCGCCCCTGGGCGCGCATCGGCTGGCATGGCGACACCGCCAAGCGGCAAGGAAGGTGCCCCGTTCCACCCACAGTCGCGGGCAGAGCTGCTGGAAGCGGGCGAGGAGATCATCAGACGCATCCGGCTGTGTTACGGACGGGAGCCGCAGCAGTTTGAACGGGATATCATGGCCGTCGTCGAGCGTTATGCGGACTTCGTCAATGCCCTGCCAGCGACGGCCAGCAATTACTACAACTATTCCGGCGGCCTGTTCCGGCTCGGACTGGATACCGCCTTCTTTGCGCTGCAGGCGACCGATGCGCAGATCTTCGAAGGAAGGGGATCCATCACACGGCGGCGCCACCTTGAGCCGCGATGGCGCCACGCCACCTTCATCGCCGGTCTCTGTACAGCGCTGCAGCCGGCGCTCAACGCCATCACGGTGACGGCACAGAATGGCGATTGCTGGCCCAGCTATTTGCAGCCACTGTCGACGTGGCTGCAACGCCGCCCCGGCGATCAGTTCCATCTAATCTGGCGCACGCCTTCAGCCATGGACGGGCTACAGAACCTGTATGCCTTACCTCACATTATCCCGCCGTCGACGATGGAATACCTGGCAGAACGCAACGACGTAATCATGCCCACCATGCTGGCGGCGCTGGCGCGCTTGCCGCTCTCCACCCCGCCCGCGACCATGGCCGCGCTGGTGCGGCGCGCAGCCGCGCTCGCGATCGCGAAGGATCTGCGACGCATGGCGTCAGTCCAGGGCTATACATTGCAGGGGGACCATCTCGGCCGGCTCTTGATTGATATCATGCATGATCTGGTGCACACCATCGCCAGCTGGATCCCCAATTCCGAGAAGTCACGGGTATGGCATGGGCAGGACGGCACCTTCGTAATCTGGCCGGGCGGCTATCAGGACCTCGTCGCGCATGCGGACCACGAACGCCTCCAGGGCCTGCCGCCAGAGGCGGATAGCGCGCTCTCGGCGCTGGAACATGCCGGCATGATCACGCACGGTCCGGCAGGACCGCTATGGTCGCTCCAGCCGCCCGGTACAAGAGCGGCGGTGAGCGGCGTCAAACTCGCCGTCCCGGAACTCGTGCTCGGTGCCCAACTGGCCACTTGCGCCCCGTTGCCACCGCTGTGCGTCCTGCCCCATCCCACAAATAAACCGGAGCCAAGATCTACGCCCCCCTCCCCGCCTGCGCCGCAGGAGTCGACGACTGCTCCCTCGCAGCTGGATTTGCGCCTCGCCGAACAGCTGCCGGCCCAACCCTGCGCAACGCCTCCGGACACGCAGGATGTCCAATCAACGAACGCGCCATCGTTGGTCAATTGCGTGCGCCTGCCGGCCGATGTCGCAGACGCATTGCGGCGTGCAATCGCCGGTCTTTCCGAGCAACCAAGCGCCGTCTGCGCCCAACTGCTCAGGGAGGGCGTTCTGGTACCGCTGCAAGTGTTCACGTCCGCCGGCCTCGACACCAAGATGGTGGTCCGGCGCCTGCGCGATGTGGGCATGCTGGTCATCGGCACATCAGGAAGCGCTATCCGGACGACCAAGATCGACGGCGTCGCCGTGCTGGGGCTGCTACTGAAACGCCAGCACGTCAGCGGCCTCCCGTCGGCCGATCGGCCCCGGTAGTTCGCCATGCTCGCCCGTACCTATGAGACGCCATGGCGTACCGCATACGAGCTCTATGCATGTGGCGGTTGGCTCACCAGCGCATGCGCGGTGTTGGCCGCAACGCCGGCGCACATACCGTCTGCGCTGGGCGCCGTGTCCACAGCGGCGATGGCGATGTTGGCGACCTGGCGCTTTTCCCAGAGCTTGGCCATCCTCGAGCGCCGAGCGGCGCTCTCTGGGCGCGCCATGGCGCGCATCAAACTGCGCAAATTTGACACGTTAACCGCCGCACCGGATCGGGTCTTCATCGGCTACGGCTTCGAATGGCGTCCGGAACACTCTCAGCGCCTGTACGAACTGTGCAAGGTCGACTACCGGCAATATCGGGTCGCTCCGGCGCTCGTTCGGTTGTTGGGCTACGAACTGAATCATCAGCCGGACGATGAGATCGGCATGCCCTATATCCACGGCGTGGAACCGATTGAACGGCCTATGTACCGGCCGCTGCAGAACCTGGAGGGCGGCACCTTGGTGGCCGGCACCACGCAAGCGGGCAAAGGCGTAATGTTGAGCTGGTTGATCACGCAGGCGGTCAAGCGTGGCGACGTGGTGATCATTCTCGATCCAAAGAATTCGAAGCGCCTGCGGCGGATCGTTGAACGCGCCTGCAAGGATTATCGAGGCGACGACACTTTTCTCTGGTTCCATCCTGCATTCCCGGAAGCGGGCGTACGCATCGATTTCACTTTTAACTGGCAAAAGCCAACCGAGATCGCGTCGCGCATCCAGGCGATCCTACCGCCCGACACGGCGGGCGCCTTTTCCGCCTTTGGCTGGGACGCCATCAACGTGGTGGTGCAAGGCCTGGTGGACCTGGAGGAAAGACCCAACCTGCTCAAGCTCACCCGCTATATCGAGGGCGGCATCGAACCGGTGCTGGAGGAGACACTGCGCCGCCTGATGGTCCACTTGCACGGGCCGAACTGGCGCCAGATGGCGGATTTCAAGCAACTACTTGAGAAGGCGTCCAAAGGCCATTACAGAGCTCCATCGCAGGTGGCCACGCTCGAATTGCTGGGATTGGTTGAATTCTACGAGCGCCACGTCCCAGTAGCCCGGCGAGAGAAGGTGATCGATTCCCAGCTGCGGGTGTTCCGGCACAACCGCGAACACTATCAAAAAATTACCGCCAACCTGTTGCCGATCTTGTCGATGCTGACGTCCGGGGACCTCGGGCGCACGCTGTCGCCCGATCCGCTGGATGCGGACGACCAGCGCCCGATCATGAATTTCGAGAAAATCGAGCGCGCCGGTCATGTGCTCTACATGTGCCTGGACTCCCTGCCCGATTCCGCAGTGGCGTCGGCCATCGGCGCCCTGGCCTTGGCCGACCTGGCTGCGCGGGCCGGCATGCTGTACAACCTGGGCCAATACCGCCGGGTTGCCCTGTTCGTCGACGAAGTATCCAATGTCATCAATACCCCGCTGATCGAGATCCTTAACAAGGGCGCCGAGGGCGGCATCTTTACCACCGTCGCCCTGCAGACGCTGGCCGACCTGGCGCAGCGTCTCGGGAGCGAAAACGCGGCGCGCATGGCGCTCGGGAACCTGAACAATGTCTTCGCGTTTCGCACCAAGGACCGACTGACCCAGGACTTCATTGTCGAGACCTTCGGCAAGACCGGCATCCATAGCCTGCGGATCGGCCATACCGACGCCGCCGACGCCCATGTCGGTGATTTCACAGCGACCACCTCCGCCCAGATTTCCGAGACGCTCGAGGAGCGCATCCCCTCGGACATACTGGGGAAACTGCCTAATCTGCAGTATTTCGCTTCCGTGTCCGGCGGACGCCTGATGAAAGGCCGTCTGGCGCTGCTCGACGCGGAACAAGGCACTGTCCCCGGCGAGCGTGCGGCATGATTCGCTATCTCGCCATCCTGTTGGCGGCCAGCCTGGCATGCCTGGTTCTCTGGCTACCGGCAGAACACTCCGCGACGCAGTTTTATCAGGCGGCACGCAGCGATCACGCCGCCTGTAGCGCGCTATGGGGCGCCTCCTACGCAACCACGGCCCTCAGTTCAGCCCTCGCCGCGGCGGCCATGGAACGTCCCGCTTCCACGCCGTCCGTCTCTGCGCCTGGCCCAACCGGACCGGCAGAGCGCCGTCTCGCCGGCCAGATGCAGGACATCGCGAGCCGTTTCTATGGCATGCCTTATATGCGATCCGTGGAAGCGATGACCACCCTGGCCTGCTACCGCCTCGCCACGATGCTTTACCTCGCGCCGGGCTTGGCTCTGCTACTCATCCCCGCGCTGCTGGACGCCGCGATGCGCCGCATCATCCGCACGCATGAATTCCGCCGTCATGATCCCGAGCGCTACGCCTTCGGCATAGCCGGCGCGATGCTAGCGTCCGGTGCGCTGCTGGCCACCTGCACCTTGCCAGTGCCCATGCCGCCGCAACTTCCCGCCACCGCGATGCTTCTGGCCATCTATTGTCTCCACGTGGCGGTGGCCAATTTCCACCATAGCGGCAACTGACGGTTTCGGCGCTAATCGGAAATGAGGCCGGTTTTGACAGGGTATTTCGGGCCGCGTTTCGCAGCGCCGACGAATAACATGAATCCCATGACTAAACCGCGAATCACCCGACCAACATGGATACCAATCGCCAACCGCCGCAATTCGGAGCCGCACAGACCGTCCGCTCCGGCGCAGGTCAGCCTGCGCAAGCATTCAGCCCCACCGTGACGACGCTGGTGTGGATGAATGAATTCGACCGCATCGAGCGCCTGTACCACGATGCGGCCAATCAAGCACCAAGATTCCGGACTCCCGACCTGATCAGCGCCTGCGTAACGCTCGTCTTCTCCGATGAGGGGGCGGCCGACAAGGTTTTCCGCCACATCCACACGTGCCTGTTGCTGCAGGACCTGAATACGCCGCGCCACGCGGCTGCCATCTGGCGCCCACAATATGAGCTGTTGCTTGCATTGCAGCGTTCATCGCGCAATCGCCACCCGAACCCACACTTTAATCTCGACCATTTTACGACCGCCTGCGTGCACCTGGCCTTGGCGCACGAGAATGCCAAACGCTTGGTGTTCGCCCATGCGCGACAGAACACCGCGCGGCGTGCTGGCCCGATCACGTAAAAGGCATGCCGCCGGCCGGCGCCGACCAGAACGTACCGTTCATGCGATGGCCCACCCGACTCACCCACACCCCGCCACGGCGGGTCGACGGCACCTGTGCCGCAAGTTAAGGTAGAACGCCATGCGCCTACTGTTCGCCCTCTTTCTGATCGTGTCATCGCCGGCCACGCTGGCCTCGGATGCCTGCTGGCAGCAGGCCGCGCTCGAGAGCGGCACGACGATTGAACTGCTCCAGGCCATCGCATGGACCGAATCATCGATGCAGTCACATGCCGTCAACGTGGCACACGAACGTGTCACTGGCACCCGTGACGTCGGTCTGGTGGGCGTCAATACCGCTCCTGGGGTACTGCTGCGGCTCGGCCTGTCCGAAGCCGATCTGCTGGACCCATGCACTAACTTGCGCGCCGGGGCGCGCATCCTGAGGGAGAAGTTTGACCGCTATGGGGTGACGTGGGAAGCCGTCGGCGCGTACAACGCGTCGTGCACGCGCCTGAAGGGACCGGCATGCCAGGCTGCGCGTACTGCCTACGCCTGGCGCGTGTACCGGGCGATGCGCGGCCGTCGCCGCGTCAGCGAACAGGGACGCGGCAGCCGACTGCGCCCGGACGGCGTCCCTTTCGAACCAATAACCCAGTTCGTGAGCCTGCAATGAGCCAGTCCCATTTTCTTCCCATATTCGCGTCGCTGTGTTTGATCGCCACGACGGCGTGCACAACTGCGACACGCCAGGATGCACCGTCCGCTCCCGCGCACCGCACCGCGCAGGAACGCTATACGGTAACGCAGCTCGGCTTTGGCGAAACCGCACATTTCGGCCTTTGCCTGCCGCCGGCATGTCCACAGGCCACGCCCAAGCATGCGGCCTCCTTGGACACGGCAAAGCAGGATAACGCCGACGCTGCCATTGCGCGCAGAGATCACGCCGACAATACGATCCAACCACATGGTGCTGCCCCGGTCACGGCACTCAGTGTCTACTTCGAAGCGGGCCGGTCGCTCCTCGACGCCGCGTCGCGCCGCGCCATCGATGCCCTCGTGGCCGGCCTGTCCGTGCGCAGCCTGAAAATAGCAGCCCGCACCGATTCGACCGGCACGCCAGCACAAAATGATCGCGTGGCGCGTGACCGGGCGACGGCGGTTGCGCGCTACTTGCGGACGCAACTGGGACTATCGGGTGTGCCGGTCGACGTCGATGCCAGGCCATTGTGCTGCTATGTAGCGACCAATGCCGACGCCGACGGCCGGCGCCTGAACCGGCGTGTGGATATCGCATTGGTTGGTGCACACCGCACGGGGGCACCATGACGGCCGCACTCCTTCCCCTCTCCAACGCAGCGCTGCCCTGTGCGCAGGCGCACTTTCGCCACAGCTCGCGTGCCACGCGCGTCGCGCTGCGTGATCTCGAACGCGCACGGGGTCCTCCTCGGGCGCAACCCAGCACAGCGTCTCCGCTCTCCCGTCTTTCGTCATTGTCGTCCCAACAGGAGTTTTTCATGAGCACATTGAATGTCGTCACACCCGGCCAGCCAGCTCGGGCCAGGCCCGCATCCCGCCGGCATCCCGCCGCAGGCATCATCCTGGCCGTTTTGTCGGTAGTCGTCGTCGGCCCGACGCTTGCCATCGACCTGGAGAAATTCTCGGGCATCACCGGGCCGTTGCTGTCCGCCCTGACCCAATTGTCTTCCCTAACACCTGGCCTCAAGGGCATCATCGGCTTCATCTCGTTCTGTGTCGCCTTTATTTCCCTTGCCGCGCTGCGCAATATGGGGCCAATTCTCTTCTTTATCGGCGTCATGATATTCGGCGCCGTTGGCCTGCTGGTCGGCGGCGCGATCATGGGCGTGGTCATCTAGCGCTACGAGAAAGGGACAGCCATGAACTTCGACGACACCTATATTCCGCGCCGCCTCGACGACCAGTGGAAGATCGGGCTGTGGGACATCGACGTGGCTGCTCCCGTATTGTTTTTTTCCTATCTCGGCTGGATCGCCGGCACCCGGCTGGCCTTTTGCCTTTGTCTGGCCTGCGGCATCTATCTGAGCCGCAGACTAAGCAAGCTGAAGGCGGACAAGCACGAAGCCTTCGCGCTGCATTGGATGCACTGGATGCTGCCGGCCTTCCCGTTGACGTTTCTGCGCGAGACCCCGCCGCCCCGCATACAGCGGATGGTCGGTTAAATGGAGCGGCATCATGCTAAACGACGACTACGAGGCAACACTCACGGATCTGCGGCGCGCCATCCTCGGCCGGTCGATAATCATCGGCACGCTCGCCGTCGCACTGCTGGTGCTGGCGACATGCCTGTACAGAATCATCGGCACCGAACGAATCATCGTGACGCCCCCCAGTGTCAACGCCACGTTCTGGTGCCAGGGCGACCAGTGCGGTAGCGCCTACCTTGAACAAATGGGCGGCTACGTCGCCTGGCTGATCCTGGATGTGGCACCGACGTCCATTGAGTGGAAAAAAAGCGCGTTGCTCGGCTTCGTCGCCGCCGACACCGTGGGCGCGCTGAAGGAGCGACAGGAACTGGAGGCTGACCGTCTTAAACGCCTGAACGCGAGCACCTACTTCCTGCTCCAGCAACTGACGCCCGATGAGGAAAAGCAGACCGTCAGGATGGTCGGCCTGCTGCATACGCAAATCAATGGCCATGACACGCCGCCGGTAACCAAAACATACGAGGCCGCCTTCGTCCACACGGGCGGCAAGACACATTTGGCTAGTTTTACGGAGATCAAACAAAATGGACAAGCAAGCTTGGCAGGCGGGGTTGCTGCTGCTGGCGGCCGCTAGCATCGATTGCCGCGCCGCGCAGCCTCAGCGCAAGGAGGTGCGCGACGGTCTGACCGTCGAAGCCATCGTGTCGGAGCGGGAGGCGACGCGCATACGCGTCGAGGATGGCATGATCACGGGAGTGGTGGGCAAGATCCAATCATCCACCGGCTGCATGGGCCCCGACGGCCCGATGCCGGCGCCCCAGCCTGCGATACAGCCACTCAGTCCGACCGCCGAGGCATCGATCACTTGCGACCTTTCCAAGGGCGAGATATACCTGAGTCCTCTCGGCCAGGGAAAAAAACCGATCAACCTGTTCATCTCGACCGGCCGTGCCACCTATACGCTGGTATTACACAAGGACGACCGGCCTTCCGAGACCATCGTCCTGTTCGACCCATCGGCGCCGAGGATCGACGGCCACAAGGGCGATGCGCGGCCGAGGCAGGCCGGGCACGTGAAAGGCATCAAGACGATGCTGAAAGCCATGCTGGCAAGCCGTACGCCAGACGACCTACTGGCCGAGGATGTCGACGTCCCCCTGCGCCTATGGCAGGAGGCTTCGCTGACGCTGGTGCGCACCTATCGAGGCCGAGGCTTCGTTGGCGAACGCTACCATTTGACCAATACCAGCGGCGTTCCCATGACGCTAACGGAGCAGGAATTCGACCGCGACGGTGAAGGCGTGGTTGCCGTCGCCATCGATCAGCTCAATTTGCGCCCGGGCGACGCCACCTGGGTGTATGTCATTCGTCGCGGAGGACAGCCATGAGCGCGCTGTCCCGCCTGCGTCTGGCGTACGACACCATGCCGCACCGTCGCCGACAGTACCTGAACTTGGGCGCTGTGCTGGTCGCAGGCAGTGGCGCCCTCTGGTTCGTGTTCTCGCTGGGCCAGACCCAGCCTGTCGCCGAACGGGCGAGCAAGGCCGGCAAGTCGGCGCCGATCAACCTCGGCATCCAGGTGCCGGGAGAGATCGATCCGCGCGAGGCATGGCTCGGCACAGCCGGCAGGGAGGTCGCGCAACTGAAGGCGGACGTCGAATCTCAGCAGCGCAAGGAGACGGAACGCCGGGCCACCGAAGACGCATTGATGCGCCGCCTCGCCGAGCTGGAACAACGTGGCGCCGCCGGTGCCGCTCAGCCGGCGCCCCAACCGGCATTAATTTCGACACCGCCCCAGCCGACGGGGCCGGTCGTGGCGGCGTCCAGCCAGTCCGGCGGCTACCCACCCGCCTCGCCCATGGCGATGCCTTCCGCCTCCGCGGCGGCGGCCGGAGAAGACATGCGTGGGCCGGGCGCCGGCGCCGAGGCTCCGATCGTGCGGATCAGCTTGGCCCCCGGCAACGGCAAACCCGCTCCGCGCGCAGCGCCGCCCGAGCCACCTGCCGCCATCCCGCGCGACGATAAGGAAGCCGCCGCGACCAGCTACCTGCCGGTCAGCTTCACCTCCGGCCTGCTGCTGGGTGGAATCGACGCACCGACCGGGGGGCAGGCGCAAAGCAATCCTCTACCGATCCTGGTGCGCTTAACCGACAACGCCGTGCTGCCGAACCGCTACCGGGCCGAAGTCAAGGATTGCTTTGTCGTGGCGGCGGGCTGGGGCGACATCAGCTCGGAGCGCGTCTACGCGCGCACGGCCACACTCTCATGCGTGCGGCACGACGGCACCACGCTTGAAATGCCGATCCAGGGGAATCTATACGGGGAAGACGGCAAGCTGGGCCTGCGTGGCCGTCTGGTCACCAAACAGGGCCAGTTGCTGGCCAACGCGCTGCGCGCTGGCATCGTCAGCGGCATCGGACAGGGTTTCGCACAAGGCGGGACGACCTTTACCAACTCGCCCTTCGGTACCCTTGCCACCAGTTCCGGCGGCACCGGCGAGCAAGTCCGGCGCGGCGTGGCCGGTGGCGTCGGCCGGGCGCTGGACAACCTGGCCAACTACTACATCCGGCTCGCCGAACAGACATTTCCGGTCGTCGAGGTCGATGCAGGGAGGATGGTGGAGGTCGCCATCACCAAGGGCAGCAGCATGCCCGTGGCGGGCGGACGTGTCGATACGCCGGACAAGGATGAGGGATATCATGATGAAGACTAGCGTTGTGCCGCCAATGTTGGCGCTCGCTCTCGTACTGCCCGTCTGCCACGGCGCACAGCAGGACGCGTTGCTATCCACGCTGAAACGCGTTTACCCGAACACCACGTTCGACGCCGTGCGGCGCTCGGAGATACCTGGCCTCTACGAGGTCCGGATGGGCAGCAACGTCGCCTACGTCTCCGCATCGCGGCCACGCTACTTCCTGTTCGGCCACCTGTATGACGCCAGCGCCGGCAAGGACTTGACGGAGTCCCGCCACGCGACGCCCAGCATCCCCGCCCCGCACTCCGGCGTCCCGAAAACTACCGACACGGCCACGTTGCCGCTGGCCGACGCCATCAAATCCACCAGCGGCACGGGCGAGAAGATACTGGTGGTATTCACCGATCCGGCCTGCCCCTATTGCCAGCGCCTCGACGCCGAACTGGCCAAGCTGCCCGACACCACGGTCTACAACTTCATGCTGCCCTTCTTGGGCGAAGCGTTGCCGCAGGCAGTGTGGTGCGCGTCGGATCGCCAGCTCGCATGGCAGGCCGCGTTGCGCGGGCAGTTGTCAGCCGGCGGCACATCGCCATGTGCGAATCCGATCGCGCGCAACAGGGCGCTGGCGACGCGCCTTGGCATCGTGGGGACACCCACCCTGATCTTTCCATCGGGAGAACGACTGGAAGGCTACGCGACGGCGGACGACATTGCGCCGCATTTCAGTGCACACGCCATCGCCACCGCAACCGCAACCGGAAAGGAATAGAACATGAACACGCGCTGCCCATCCGCCATTTTTTTCGCGCTGCTTGCCGGCTGTGGCGACATGTCCGGCCTCGGGGGAAGCAGTCAGTTCGCGTGCAAAGCGCCGGTGGGCGTGCATTGCGAATCGCTATCGGCGACGTACTACAACTCGCTGGCCGACAACCTGCCCGCGCAGCGCCCCGTCCCGCCGCCTGTCGGCAGGCCCAGGGCCGGGACTGGCAGTCCGGCAGCCGCCGCGCTTCGCACGGCGGAGCCGCCGAACACGGGCTACGCCCCGACAGCATTGCGCGCTCCCGGCCGGGAGATGCGCGTCTGGATCAAGGCCTGGCAGGACGACGACAAGGACCTGGTCGACCAGTCCTATGTCTACCTGGTGGTCAGCGAGGGTGAATGGCGTGTGGCCCATGTGCAGCGGCAAGAGCGCAATGCGTTTGCCCGGTTGGCCGAGCCGCAATCTCCAAAACAGCCGAATGGCGATCCAACGGTCCAGGAAAGCCCGGCCATCCCTGCCGTAGCCCCCTCCCCGGCGCTAGTTAACCGGCCGGTCGATCCATCAGACAAATAGCGAAGGTTGAGGACCATGTTCGATTTCCTGCACAGGCCATTGCACACCATACCCCAGGCCGCACAGGCGCTACGTGCCTGCGTGGGGCTCCCTCCGGCGGATGATGCCGCCCCAGATCGATTCGCGACGTGGCTGCCCTATCTTGCGTTCATGGAGAACGAAGAGCTGTTCAGGTTAAAGGGAAAACGGCTGGGCTTTGCGCTCGAGGCGTTGCCACAATCCGGCGCGGACCAGTCAATGGTCGAGGTGCTGGGCAGCCTGTACGCCAACTGCAAGCCGGGTACTGGCATCCAGTTCCATCTCTTTGCATCGCCGCACGTCAGCGAACAGTTGCTGGAGTACGCCAACCTGCGGCCGGAGGATGCGGACCAGTTCGCGAAATCACGCGAGGCCGGGCGGCCGGTGCGCAATGAGAACCTGCACCGGCGCCTGGTCCGCCATCGCTTCGCCCACATGCAGAAAGGCGCCCAGCAATCGCTCACCAGCGGCTACCACTGCGGCGTGCGAGACTTCCGTCTGCTCATCAGCGTCAACGCGGCCGGTACGCCTGACGACCGCGCACTGTGCGACGACCTGCTTTTCGTGCGCGACGCGATGTCGGCAACGCTCAAGGCCGCGTCTATGCCCAACCGAGTCTGCAACGCCGACGACTTGATCAACTGGTGCGCCACGCTTACCAACCCGGACCGGATTTTCCAGCGCCGCGCCGAACTACAATGCCACGACGAGGGCCGCGAGATCCGGGACCAGATTGTGGACTTCGACACCGTGCAAGACCCGCTTCCCGACCGGCTGCGCTTTTCCAAGCCGGGTGGCGGCGAAACCATGGACGCCTGTTTTTTCTCGGTAAAGTCCTATCCCAAGAGCTTTCCGTTGTGGCGCATGGGATCGCTGATCGGCGATCTGATGCAGCCCGCCCTGCAGTTCGATTGTCCGTTCCTGATCACGCTGGGTGTGCATGTCCTCGACGCTAATACCGTGCGCACCGCGATCACGGGCAACCATGTGCGCGCGACCCAGAATGCCGAAAGCAAGCTCGCCAAGATCATGCCCGACGCCGAGCGCAAGCGGCAGGACTGGAGCGCGGCCGCCGACGCCAGCGACGAGGGTGGCACGCTGGTCTCCATGTACCATCAGCTTGCGCTGTTCGCCCGCCCACAACACATGACCTCGGCCAGCGAAACAGCCAAGGCGATCTGGCGCGCCCGTGGCTTCACGCTCAACGGCGACGTCTATATGCACCGCCAGGCGTTGCTGGCCAGCCTGCCCATGACGCTCTCCCCGGCTTTTCATGGCGACCTCAAAAGAATGCGGCGCGTGTCACGCAAGCTTCTGCCCAACGCCATCCATCTCGCCCCCCTGATAGCGGAATGGCGCGGGACACCCACTCCCGTGCTGATCGGCACCGGCCGCCGCGGGCAACTGGTGACGCTCGACCTCTACGACAATGAGCAGGGCAATTTCAATGCCGCTATTGCAGGCACCTCGGGTTCCGGAAAGTCCACCCTGCTGCAGGAGATGGCGGCTGCGTACCTTTCCATCGGCGCCAACGTGGACGTCCTCGACCTGGGACGCTCCTTCGAAAAGCTCTGCAAGAAATCGAATGGTTGTTTCATCGATTTTGGGCCGGATTCGGCGCCCAACCTCAACCCCTTTACACGCGTACTCGACATTCAAGAGGACATGGACATGCTGGTGCCGGCAATCGCCAAGATGTGCTCGCGTACCCGCCCTCTGGACGAGGTCCAGTACAAGGCCATTTCCAAGACCATCCTGTCGCTCTGGTCGCAATACGGCCAGGACATGACGATCACCGCCATCCGCGACAGGCTCGTCTCTGGCACCATTTCCGAACTGGGGCTCAAACACGACCAGCGGCTGCGGGATCTGGCCGTGATGCTGAACCCCTTCGCGCGTGGTGGGCAATACGAGCGCTTCTTCGAAGGACGCAACAATATTGACCTGGCCAACCCGCTGGTGGTCATCGAAACCGAATGGCTCAAGCGCAAACCCGACCTGCAGGTCGTTGCGACCATCCTGCTGCTGTACCAGATCACGGGCCAGATGTACCTGACGCGCCACTCCAAGAAACTCCTGATTGTGGATGAACTAAAACAGCAACTGGCCGACACCGGCCAGGACGACCCGATCCTCGCTGCGGTGCTGGAGGAAGCTTCGCGCCGCGCCCGCAAGTATGGGGGCGGACTGGTGACGGGGACCCAGGATGGCGACGACTACTATAGCTCGATCCAGATGGAGGCCGCGTTCAAGTGCGCCGACTGGATATTCCTGCTCCGGCAAAAGCCCGAATCGATCAACCTGCTCGCCGAAAAGAAACGTCTCTTCATTGACGAAGCCAAGAAGCGCTTGCTCAACTCGCTCCACAAGCAAGACGGCGTCTATTCGGAGATGTACGTGTCGTCGCCGGTCGGCGAAGGCATCATGCGGTTGGTGCTCGACCCCGCCACGCACCTGCTCTACTCGAACAAACTGGAAGACAACAAACCGATCGACGCACTGCGCGAACAAGGGTTGTCCATCGACGAGGCGATTGCGCGGGTGCTCGAACAACGGGGACTACAGGCATGAAACCACTCGCGCTCAACGCCCTCCTGGCGGCCATCGTCTGCATCGCGAGTCTGGCCGCCTACGACTGGATAATCGCGCGTCCTTACCGCACGGTGGGGGTGGTCGATTCGGTCGCCGTCTTTCGCCTCGAAGAAGAGCGTCTGGCAAGCCAGATGGCCAGGGACATGTCGGCCGAGCAGCGCGACCGGTTGGCCTCCCAGGCGCGGGCGTTCGCGCGCGAGTTCCCCCGCGCGCTGGAGCAGGTCGCCATCGACTGCGGCTGCCTCGTCGTCGAGCGCAGCGCCGTCATTGGTACGCCTCCCCACATGGTGGACCTGACACCAGAACTCAAAAGGAGAATGCAATTATGATGGCGCCCTACTTCGCGCACCTGCGCCAGACATGGTATGTCTATCTGGTCCTGGCGGCCATCTGGATCTCCGCGCTCGTGCGGGTCCTGGTCGATCCGACCCCATGGCTGCCCATACTCTTCAACGTAACACCTAGCCTTCCCTACAAGGTGGTCGTCATCGATTACGGCGCGAAGGATCCGCACCGCGGAGACTACATCGTCTATGCCTTTGAAGGAGACGCGGTGCGGTACTTCCCCGGCCTGCGCCGCCAGCCACTGTTCAAACAGGTCACGGGCGTTGCGGGCGATGTCGTCACGGTGTCGGAGCGCCACGTGTATATCAATGGCAGGGACGTCGGCTATGCGAAGACCCATACCGTCACACGCCTGCCGCTGCAGCCGATCGCCCCGACGGTGATCCCGCCCGGCTACTTCTATGTCGCGGGCCAGAGTCCCGACAGCTTCGACTCGCGTTACGCGATCAGCGGCCTAGTGGCACGGCGCCAGATCGTGGGCCGCGTGACCCCGATACTGTGAGGTGCGTCATGCCTGTCCCGACACCTATGACCATGTTTTCCCCAGCGGCAGCGCGCAGCCACTTCCGCGCCGCCATGTGCTGGCTGCTTGCCGCCGCGCCGGCATTGTGTCTGGGCGCCGACATCGGCAACCTGGGTCCGACGTATCCCGTCCAGGAACAGAACCTGCTGGCGATGATTGAACAACGCCTGCTCGCGCGCGCCGAATCCGGCGAGATGACGCGACTGATGGAACAGGCGGCGGCGACGGCGCGTGCGACCGTCGCCTCGCCTGCTCCGGTGGCAGGCCTGACCGCCTGCTCCAAGGCGCGCAGCTTCTACTTCGACCCGTCGATGGTGCTGGCGGAGAACGTCTTCGATGGGACAGGCCGCTTGATGTTCGCGGCGGGAACCCGCAAAAATCCGCTGGACGTCATCACCCTGTCCCGCGCACTGTTATTTTTTGATGCCCGCGACGCGCGGCAGCGCGGCCAGGCGCAACGCATGCTGCGCGAGCATGGTTGGCGCTTGAAGCTGATTCTAACCGGCGGGTCCTACCTCGACCTGATGCGCCAATGGCGCATGCCGATCTATTACGATCAGCAGGGACTGCTGACACGCCGCCTGGGCATCCGGCAAGTTCCGGCGCTGGTGACGCAGGAAGGCCTGCGACTTCGCATCGATGAAATGGAGGTGTCACCATGAAAACGATGGCGGCATTACTGGCCTGGTACGCGCTCATCGCGATGCCTGCGGCGGCAGATCCAGCCAAGTTGCCAACGACCTGCGTCGGCAAGTTCGCCAATCCGGTCACGGACATCTGCTGGAGTTGCATCCTGCCGATTTCTCTCGGTGCGGTCACTACGGCCAATCTGGGCGGGCAGGAAGACACGGACAACCCGTCGGACCCGGTCTGCAGTTGCGGCGTCAATCCGGTGATCGGCCTGTCCATCGGTTTCTGGGAACCGGCACGCCACGTCGAGGTGGTGCGCAAACCCTTTTGCCTGGTGTCGCTCGGGGGATTGGACCTCGATCCGGGCATCGGCGCGCCGGAGGCGGCGCGCACGCCGGAAGCAAGCGGAGACGCCAGTGGCTTTTACCAGGCGCACTTTTACGTCAACCCGGTGATGTACTGGCTCAAGGTAGTCGCTGACTTCCCTTGCCTCGAACGCGGCAGCTTTGACCTGGCCTACCTGACGGAGGTCGATCCCCTCTGGAACGACGACGAGCTGACGCTGATCCTGAACCCGGAAGCGGTCCTATTCGCCAATCCGGTGGCCCTGGCCGCATGCGCGGCCGATTGCGTGGCGGCGACCATTGGATTCCCAAGGCCGGAATTGTTCTGGTGTGCCGGGTGCCAGGGAGCACTACTGCCACTGGACGGCAATACCCGCGTGCACATGGGTGGCGTGCGCACCGCCGAATTGATGGCCCAGCGCCTCACCGCGAAGATGCACCGGGAGTTGCTGGCGTGGGGCTGGCATGGGAAGAAGGGGCTGTGCGGTCCGTATTTCCTCCCGGTGATGGACAAGACCGCCTATAAGACACAGTTGACCTACCCCATACCCAGCACAGACAAGACGGCCGGCAAATGCTGCCAACCGTTTGGCCGGACGACGACGCTTTGGGGCGCCGGCAAGGAATATCCCGTCCAAGGCGAGGATTTCGCCTTCATGCTCTTTCGGAAAAGGAACTGCTGTGTGGGTTACTAAACGCCGCGCGCGCCGGGCGCGCAACCTGCTTGTATTGGGACTTGCCGCGCTCTGCGCGCAATGCGGCCTGCGCTGTGCGTGCGCACAAACCGCGACGGCCGGAACGCCCAGGCTGGACAGACTGCCCATTCCCGCCACCAGCAGCCCGGCCGATATCGCCGCCATCGCCGGTGGCTACGAGGCCCGGATCAAGGCGCGCGGCACCGGCAATCAGCCCTCCAGCCGCCTGTTGATCATGGTGAGTTTCTCGATGCCGCGTGCGTCCCTCACCCGGCTCGCGGACCAGGCCAAGCGCTGTGGCGGCGTGCTGGTATTGAACGGGCTGAAGGATGGCTCCCTGCCGGCGACGGCGCAGGCCATCCACCAGACATTCGGCCAGCCAGGGGCGCCGCTGCAGATCGATCCCCGCCTCTTCTCGCGCTACGCGGTCAATGTCGTGCCGACCTTCATACTAAGGGCAAGCGATGGCGACGAGCAGCCCTGCCTCATTGGCGCCTGTCCTGCCGCCGGCTACGCCAAGGCAAGCGGGGACGTCTCGCTGGACTACGCGCTGGAGCAAATCGCCAACGCGCAACCGGTGTGGCGCCCAGCTGCCCGCTCCATCCTGCGCCTGCTGGAGAAATGACATGCGCCGCCTGATCGTCCTCGTCAGTGTGGCCGCCCTGGTGTCGGGCCAATGTGCCACGGCGGCCGGACAAGTCGATGACCTAGCCGCCGCCCGGGCTGCAAACGCCTATGCGCACGGCCAAGTGAACGCAACCAACGCCAGCGCGGCGGTGCCCGGCTATACCGACAAGCCGCCCCAGGCGGCGTACTACGGCCGCTCCGACCTAAAGGCCTTGGCCGAAACACTGCGCCTGCAGTGCGCTCTGCTGCCGAACGACCCCGTCTGCCAAGCACAAGTCGCGGCCAATGCGGTGGCGAATGGTCCACGCCCGACGATAGCGGCCTCTGATCCACTGGTCGCGTCGGCGGCGGCGATCGCTCGCAATCCGTTTGGCGTCGCCAGCAACCTGGCGGACTTCTACAGCGGATGCTCAACGGCCGGCGTGTGCAGTCCCGGCGTCTTCTGTCTCGGCGAGCGCTGCTTCGACACCACGAACAAGAACGATCCGGACTTCGCGCAAGCCATGACGTACATGGAAGCGGCGCGCGAGGCCGGCGTCTATCTCGATCCAGCAACCATACGGGTCTTTTCCGGCGAGGACAACCGCTGCAGGAATCGGACCTTAAAGAACTGCTGCTATGCCGACGGTGCCGGCGCGGGCTTTACCAACCAGTCGCTGTTCGGCGCCGGCTCGCGCCTTGTATATGACGTCCTCATGAACGCCGACAACAGAAGCTTCATCAAGCAGGGACTCGGTGCCCTGTACACCAGCGCCGGCTTCTCCGGCAGCTTCACCAGTTATGGCGTCACGGTCGCCGTCAACGGCACGGCGCTGCCGGCCGGTTCGGTGACGCTCTTTAGCGGCGACAGCATCGCCATCGCGGTCGATCCCTACACACTCGCGATCGCGGTGATCATCTACGTCGTCCTGTCGATGATGTCGTGCAGCCCGGAGGAAGGCAAGCTAGCCATGAAGGAAGGCGCAAAGCTGTGCCATCCGATAGGCACCTGGTGCTCCAACTGCATCCGCATCCTTGGGAAATGCGTGACCTGCATCGAGCACACCACCTCCAAATGCTGTTTCAATTCGGAGCTGGCGCGCGTGGTCAATGAACAGGGCCGTGCGCAACTGGGCATCGGCTGGGGCGGAGCAGAGCGGCCGCAATGCCAAGGCTTCACCGTGGCCCAACTTCAGGCGCTCGACTTCTCGAGGATGGACCTGACCGAGTTCTACGCCTCTATCGTGCCCGCGCTGCCGGACCTCGCCGCGCTGCGCGCCTCGAACAGCGTGCGTGCAGGTGCTTGCTATTTCGGAGGCGGAAAATGCTGATCATTGCGTTCGCTGCCCTGCTCCAGGCCACCGACGATTCCACCGTGCCGCGCAAAGCCGTCGTCAATCCACGCGAATTGATGATAGAAGCCATCGACGCGCCGGACGGTAGCGCCCACGGCATGCTGACAGGTGAAATGGCCGAGGCGCTCAAACGCGGCTTCGGCACAACCGCTCCCCTGCGCATCGACGTCACGACGTTGAAGCGCTATCGGCAGGAAGGCTGTCGGCGGCTGAATGTGGCATTTTCACAGGACGACGTGCGCTCGCCGGGCGCGCCGGGCGGCGGTCCGCGTCGCATCGATTTCGGCATCGACTATTGTCGCGATGGCCGTCCTCCATCTTCCCGTGCGGAGGCCGAATGATGAAGCGCATCCTTGCCCTGCCCGTGCTCCTGGTCTGTCTTGTTCCTGCCAGTGGCCAGCAGCTTACCCATTTTCCGGCGGACGATCCACGCCGGGGCTGGCATTTCTATGACGACGCGCCCGTGCCGGCGCCATCTCCGTCGCGAACGGCCACCGGCATCAAAGACGAGCAGCCGGAGATCATCCGCTACAAGGCGCTGCAGAAGGCCGTGGAAGAAGCCCGCATCGTCGCCATCATGGCGCCGACGGTCGATAACGTCCACGCCTATCTGCAACTTGAGGCGCGCATCCTGAGCGACGCGTCGCGTTTCTCGGATGTCGCGAAACGCGTGGCATGGATGTCGCCGGAGCTCGATCCCAGCGCGCAGGCCAGGCCTTCGGCGACCTTTGCGGTAGACATCTATGAACGTCAGCAGATGGCGGAACGGCGCACACAGCTCGCTGTCCTGGCGCGTGAACACATCGTGCTGTTCTTCTTCCGTGGCGACTGCCCATATTGCCATGCCTTCGCCCCGGTCCTGAAGGCATTCGAACAGCGGTATGGTTTGCAGGTGTCCGCCATCAGCACCGACGGCGGCACGCTGCCGGAATTCCCTTCCCCGCGTGGCGACAACGGCATCGCGCTAGCGCTCAAGGTCCAGCAGGTACCCGCGCTGTTTCTGGCCCATCCATCGAGCGGCCGGATCGTTCCGCTTGGCTTCGGCGTCATGTCGGAAAACGAGCTGATCGAACGCGTCATCACCACCGCCACGCCGCAGCCTGTCTCGGCGCTTACCGCCGCTAACAAATAGGAGGCCAACATGTCGCCCAGACCGATCCCCATCACTTGGACCCTTGCCGCACTGGCGCTCTGTTCGCCATTGCGCGCAGGGGACTTGAACGCGGAAACCCAAAAGATGTTCAAGGACCTCTCGATGATAGGTAACTACACCAAGCCCGGGGCATTCCGAGGCCAGGTGTTCAATACTTACAGCGGGGGCAATCTCATGCTGCGCGCACCCAATAAGACCTATCAGTTGATCGCCATTGACCTGCCCGAAGCGCATGGCGGCTGCGCAGGCATCGACGCCTTCGGCGGCGCCTTTTCGCACATTTCCTCGGCCCAGCTCAAGGACATGCTCAAGAACATTACCTCCGCCCTGCCCGGTATCGCGTTCCAGTTGGCGCTCGACACGGTGTCGCCACTGCTGGGCAGCATCAGTTCCCGCTTCCATCAACTGGCGGAGATGGTGAACGGACAGAACAAGAACTCCTGTTCAATCGCGACCGCCCTCGTGCGAAATGCCGCAGAAGCGACCAACCTGAGCACCAACAAAGCGTGCCAGGACATCGCTGTCAGCTTGGGCATCGCATCGGATTACGCCGATGCCGAGCAGCGCTGCAAGACAGACAAGCCGTCCATCCTGGACTCGGGCAGGAAGTCCGATGATCCGGGCATCAAGAACAAGGTCCCCTTCACCGGAAACCTCACGTGGCAGGCGCTCAAGCTGGCCGGCACCAAACTTGATGACAACGAGCGTGAACTGATCATGAGTATGGTCGGCACCGTCATCTTTGCCAACGGCAGGGACCCGGATCCGATACCGCCCACGCTGACCTCAATTTCCAATCTGCTGTATGGACAGGCCGACGCTGGCGGAGGCCAGGTCACGCAGCAAGTCCTCAAATGCAACAACTACGACACTTGCGATGCCGTCACGGTAGACGACGGCTACAAACACACGCCATTCACCACCCGCGTCGAAACACTGATGCGCTCGATCTCCGACAAGATCCTGAGCAGAAGTCCGATCGCGAACGACTCCGCAGAAGTGGGCTTCGTCAATCAGACCACCGAACCGGTCTACCGCATGTTGTCGGTCGCCTCCATCAGCAACTCAAAGAATCTGGCGGAGGACCTGATCGGCCGCTACCGCGAAGTGATCGCCGCCGACTACGCCTACGTCTTCTTGGACAAGAACCTGCGCGTAGGATTGAACGCGCTCGACAAGGATTTCTTACTCGACCAAAAGCAAGAATCGAAGGCGCGTGACCTACGCGACCGAACCACAAGCTTGCTAGCACAGTTGTCCCGAGAAAAGTCGCTCTACTACCAAAAAGTGGCGTCCATGACAGCGATTTCGACGCAGATTGAGCAAATGGAACGTCAACTGCGTACAGGCATGCCCCAGCACGTCCTTGACATGCTGGGACGTAAGACTGCCTGGCTTCGCTAGCCGAAGGCATCGGAGGCGACGATGTGGGAAATCTATGCATACCAGGACGCCGATACATTGGCGGGGGTGTTTAACGCGATTGCGGCGATCGCCGGCGCGCAGGATTTCAAGGGCGCTATCGCGATGGTCGCATTCTACGGTTTCGTCACAGCTTTTACGGCCTATGCTTTCGCCCCGCAAAAGCTGATTGGCTGGCAATGGCTGGCGTCGGTTACCCTGGTGCTGTCGATCCTTTTTGTCCCACGTGTACAAGTCGGAATCATCGACAAGACTGGCGGTGGCGCAGAACGCTTCGTCGACAATGTACCGTTGGGATTGGCGGTACTGGCCTCACCCGCGAGCACTGTCGGCCACGTGACCGCCAGCCTGTTCGAGACAGCCTTCCAGGCCATTCCCGGCCCGGCAGGGCTTCCGCCTGAACTCGCCTACCAAAAAAACGGCCTTATGTTCGGAAACCGGTTGATCCGGAAAACGAGCCGTGTTGTCTTCACGGAGCCGCGATTCCGTACCGACCTGATTAACTTCATTGCAAACTGCACCATGTACGATCTCGCCGACGGAACCGTTGCCCCGGCTGACTTCGCCAATTCCGGTAATGTGTGGCCGCTGATGGCAACCCCCAACCCTGCACGCTTTAGCACAATCACCGACGCGTCGGGAGAGACGCAAGTCATGCCGTGTCCGGCAATATATACAGCATTGGACAAGCTCATGCCGACACAAGTCAAGCGTATCCACGACAGCCTTGCCCTCGAGTTGAATCCAACCCTGCCACCGTCTGTGGTGGCGTCGGTACTGGTTGGTCAAATCGAGCAGACATATATCAAGACCCAGATTGCCGACGCTGCCGCAACCGCCGCCGATATCGTCAGACAAAACGCGATGATCAATGCGATCAACGACACCAGCATGCTGATCGGCCAGAAGATCAACGATGCCCCCGCCATGATGCTCGCGGTGGGCCGGGCACAAGCGGTCGCGCAAACCAATGCATCTTGGATCAATTCGGGAAAAGTCGCCGAGGAAGGACTTCCGGTTATACGAAACGTCATCGAAGCGCTCGTCTACGCGCTCTTTCCCGTTTGGGTATTGCTTGTCCTGCTTACGAGTGGAAAAGAGACCATGATGTCGATAAAAAACTACTCCGCCGTCCTGATTTTCATCCAACTCTGGCCTGTACTTTATGCCATCCTGAATTATCTGGCGACTATTTACGCAGCCAAGGAACTGGCAGCAGCGGCAGACGTCGGTGGCGGACTCAAGGCACTGTCGCTGAGTACCTCCAATTCGATTTACTCGAACGCTATCTCTTCGGAAGCGGTTGTCGGCTATCTCACCGCGAGCATACCGTTCATCGCCTGGTTCGCCATGAAACGCATGGAAAACTTCGGCACCGCAGTGCTGTCCGGTTGGTCGACGTTGCAATCGACGCTGACAGCTGACACGAACGCGGCCGCCGTCGGGAACACCGGCATGGGCAATGTCACGATGGATCAAATGATACTCACGCCGTCCCGTTCTTCGCCGTATTTCCGCGCCCGCCAGGACGATTCTACCGGAAACACCCTAACCACAAATGCAAGTTCCGGTCTCACAGCCATCAAAGCGTTGATGAATGAAGGGCCGGCATCACGACAAATCGTCGTCGGCCTGACGAAGAGTGAAGTGACGGAGGCGCAGCGGTCGGTTGCCGCTGCAAAAGCGGAAGTACTCTCTTCGTCACACGAATACGCCTCAGCGGTAGCAGACGTGATCTCTTCTGCACGAGCACGAGGAACAGGAGATACACAGTCTGAGGGGACGGCTAAATCAGAACGTAGTACAACCGGGCAACGCGCCAGCGAGTTGAAGCAGATTGCAGCAAACGTGAGCCAACAGACGGGGGCATCGGTACGACAGGTCACAGAGGTCGCGCTCGGCGGCTCGTTGAAGGCTGATACAAGCACGCCAATTGGAGCACTGGGGGCGCTTAAAACGCAAACAGGTACATCTGCGGGACTGGACCAGCTAAATCAGAAAATTAAAACCTACCTCTCAAGCGAAGACAGCAGCAAGTTCAAGGACTTCGCCGAGTCGATATCCAAAGACTCACGCGATCTTTCGAACGTATTCTCGGAAACCCGTGAGGGGGAGGAACATAGTAAAAGGATCACAGCCACGGCTACAAGAATGGCTCGGGCAGAGGCAAATTTGCGTTCGGAGGAAGCGTACTCGGAACGGATCGCATCAATGTTTTCTAGAGGCGAAAGCATCTCACTGGACTTGGCCAAAGATCCGAATCACACGACGTTCTTTGCGGACCTTCTGCGGACGCAGAAATTAGGAAGCGGAGCCATGCTTCGTCGTTTGGAAAGCTATCTAGGTAACGAGGCCCTGCCGCCAATACGCGTTGCTCCAGAAAACTTGCCGAAGACGTTTGAAAACGTGCGCTCGCGGTATCAAGCATACGCAACAGAAGTTGGAAGTACCCCTTCCGATATCGATGTGGGCAAAACAATCCAATCACACTTGCATACGGATCCGATAGCCACGCCATCAAAGAAAACACAACTTGGAACTGAGCATGTGGAGAAGCAGAATTCAGTCGAAAGGAAACTTCGTGGTGATAAGAGCGGCATTGAGAGGTCAGGTATCAACATCGATAGCGAAGTAAACCAAAAGATTCTTGGGTTCGAGAAAGAGAACGGGATCGAAATCGGAAAGGACGGCCAACCTCATCCGGCAAAAGGGCATTCCCTCATTGGAAAGGTGTACAGCAGTATGGAAAACTCAAGAGATCCCATTTCCGACACGGTCGGCGACGGTATAAGGGCATTGGCTAAAAAACTCCGACCTGAAAAAAAACCAAAGTAACGCGCACTACCAAGGCTTACCGTCATCCATGAAAATCCGCTCAATTCGAAAGGTGTCCTGATCGTACTCATTCCGATATACCTGATATCGACGGAGACTAGATGGTGTACTGCGTTCATACCAGGCAGCGCAAAAATCAAATACGGCATAGGCAACGAACATGCAAACACAACCAAGTACAGCACCGATGAACTGCGTGAACCAATCATCGTTGAAGACAAAGGCAACACCAGCTATTCCCCCTACGGTCATAGCCATCAACACTCTACGTGCACGCGTACGCTCCATGCCTCCCCCGTATTTGCCTCTCATGATACCCCTTGCCACACCCAGTTTCAACTTACGGAGCTCGACATGAAGCGTATCGTCTTTGCAGCTATAAGCGCGATTTTTTTACTTATACAAAATGTTTCTGCCGTGTCGTTGAACGGACGAACGAATGACGATTCTGTATGTGACTTGTCGCCGTACACAACTTCCCGGCTGGGCCAGCTTACATTCGTTCCGGCGCGAACTCCCAACATAGAGGCAATATACGCAAGGCTTGCAATGCGCTTCATCGTCAGCTCGTGTCACCTTGGGCAAACGGTTATTTTGCACTCGGACGACGGCAGTCGATTTGAGGATCAATATTTTACGGATGTTGCAACTAGACTCTGTGGTGCGGCAAATATCGTCCGGGAGCCTTTTCCCACTGCCGAACAGCCGCATGCTTTCAGGGTCAAATGCCAAATAATTCAATTGAAAACGGCCGAACTTTGGCTGCGCGCAGCGGAGACTAGCGAAAGCACAGAAGCGATGATCAATAAAGGCGTGGCTACATCCGCAAAGAGTGACCAAGTACCTGTCGACCAGGTACCTGCTGCTCGTCGGCAGGAGTGCAAGCATGGACTCACGTTCGGTGCGCTAACTGGCCTCAGCGGAGGATGCCGAAACTAGCTAAGACCGTATTCCTGAAAGCAATGACACGGAGGTATTATGACAAATCGCAACTATTCTGGACATCTGCGTTCGTCAGTCGGCGCGCGAGTTCAATCAGATGCATCGCTGTTGGTAAAGCTCGTGGACGAAATTGCAGCACAGCGCAAGATTCAGGAACAGCATCTCGCGATCACAGTTCGACGCGAAAAGCATGAACGTCGATGGCGGATCGCCGGGCGGGTAATATTGATTGGCACGCCTACTCTCCTCGCTCTGCTAGCTTATGCCAGTTCCATTGGCCTGCAGCTTGGCCCGATAGGCGAAGTCGTTGGCGTCGTTCACATTGATGGTGAAATCTCCGCGACATCAGCCGCTTCCGCGGACCGGATTATTCCTGTGCTGAAAGACGCATTCGAAAGCGCCAATGTGAAACAAGTCGTCCTGGCAATCGATAGCCCTGGCGGCGCTCCAGTCGAGGCGGAACGGATCAGCCAGGCAATTTCAGCGCTCAAGAAGAGATACCCCAAGCAGGTCGTCGCTGCGATCAGCAACATCGGCGCTTCCGCAGCCTACTTGATCGCATTGCACACCGACGTCATCATGGCAGGAAAATACAGCCTGGTCGGCTCAGTCGGCGCCGTTATCTCCCCTTGGCAAGTCAACCAGGCGATGGACAAGCTGGGCGTCAGTCAGCGGATCTACGCCTCCGGCAGACTCAAGGCATTCTTGAACCCATTCATACCGGTCTCGCCGGAGGCGGAAAGCAAGGCGCAGGAACTCGTCGATCACGCGGGCGGCGCCTTTCTCGCGGAGTTGGTGCAAGCGAGAGGCCGCAAGCTCAAGCAAGGCATCGATTACGCCACAGGAGAGGTCTGGAGCGGCACCGAAGCCAAAGAACTTGGGCTGATCGACGCTGTCGGCACCGTCGACGACCTGACAACGGCAAGGGGCACGAAGGCATACAATTTTGGTCCCCATGCTTCCAGTGGCGGCCTGTGGGGCCGTGCGTTTGCCCAGGCATTTTCCGAATACTCTTTCGCAAGTTCGGAACGCCGCCCCCTTCAACTGCGCTAGGTTGACGCGATAACTTTCGCTGTAGCTGTAGCTGCCGTCCCGGCGCTGCGCGCTGGCGCAGGCCGGCGCTTGGCCGTCGGCGCTCTTCGCCAGCGTATGGACCTCATGGCAGAATTGCGCGAAAGGATGCTGTTGCGAGTCATTGTCAGGGCGCCGTCGGGGCCCGGCCGGGGCAGGCCACCCCCTAATGGAAGGGGCCAAGCATACGCACCTGCGACCTGGTCAATTCCGGCAACTCAATATCGAATTCGCAGAGCCACCCGTCGCATTCCACCTGTTCTGGTCTCTCGCCATGGGCGGACACAACGCGGAGGCCGCTGAGCTCGAACCGTTCTTCCGCCATCCACTCAAGCCGGCAGTCGAACAAATGGCGAGCCGTATTGCCGCAATCTGAAGCCTGATAACGGTCCAACTGCGCACGTAGCGTGTAACGGCCGAGCACTGTTTCAAAGTGTTCAGCCACCGCCAACTGGCCACCTGATTTGCCTGTCTCGCGCAAGATCCGTCGTGGCCGAAGCACACCACCTTGGTGGGTGTTGGTTACCTTGAACCCGATCGCATAAGCTGGTGGACTGAGCTTGCATATCCAGGACTGCAATACGGCCCGGATGCCATGCGCACCCGCGACCTGCTCCGCTCCGCTGAGCACAAACTGCCAGTTTCGGAACCATACCAACTTCGGCGACAGCAACTCTGCGACAGCCTGCCGCTCCCCGACCGGAACCAGCCGCGCGACCTTCATGGGCCGACGCTTGCCCTGATCGGTCACCTCGACAACCAGCAATTCGTACGGCGCCGCGTCTTGGCTGAATTCGTGGCCAAACTGTATGGGCTGGACAAGCAATGCCCCCTCCACCCTTCTTCGTGCGACCCATGCGCGCATTTCGTTTCCCAAAAATAGTACTGTACGTTTAGACAGTATAATATCTGATCTTGAAAAGCGCTATGATTGATATTTCCCGTCACCGGTTGCCTACTATGTGCGTCAATTTCCGACCGCCGGACCCAGACATGCTCGAAGCCGTCATGGGCGTCATCATCGACTTGCACGATACCGGGTTTTGGCTGGACAACACGTTCAAGGACTATGCCGCGCCTATCGTACGGCGCGGCGCCGACGGAGCGCGTGAAGGAATACTCGCCAGCTACGGCATGGTGCCCCAGGTCCGCATTCCGAACGGGGTCAAGAAGTTCGATACCATGAACGCACGCTCCGAAACCCTGGCCGAACGTCGTTCGTTCTCCCGCGCCTGGAAACAGCAACAGCTTTGCCTGGTGCCGGTGATCTCCTTCGACGAGCCCTGCTACGAAACCGGCAAGGCGGAATGGTGGAGCATCGCCATGGCGGACAAGGCGATGTTTGCCGTCGCGGGACTGTGGCGCGAATGGGATGGCGACGCCGGACCGGAGACATCGTTCACCCAACTGACCATCAATGCCGATGACCACCCTCTGATGAAGCGCTTTCACAAGCCAGGTGATGAGAAACGATCGCTGGTGATCGTGCCTCGGTCAGAATGGGACGACTGGCTGGACTGCAAGAATCCCGACTACGCCCGCACGTTCCTCCGTCACTACCCGGCCGAGCTGATGACATCGTGGCCTTCGCCCCGGACGCCGCGCGCGACGAAACCGAAGGCCGCACCAGCAGCCGATGTGCCGCCAGCGGTCAACTTGGATTTTGGATTTTGATCGAGAGCTGAATGGAAGCGACACGACCGGAACAAGGCAATATCGTCCAGTCGCGCGGCCAACGCCGCAGCATGTACGGTTGTCCGGTCTCATCATCAACGCGGCGCAAACCCTGCACCGGACAATGCACGCGCCACCAGGTCCATGCCGTGTATCATCAGGTAGGCTTTATCGATGCGTTCCTCATGGGGCAAATGGGCCTCTGTCAAGTCGTAACAAGCCTGAAAGCCAAGGCGCTTCGCGAACTGCGCCAGTTCTCTGGCGGTGCGCCGATCCATCGTCAAAACCAGTTCGATCTCATTCATGGCAACACCTTCCGTAGCATGTCGAAAATTGCCGAATATTTGATAACCGGCGGCTCGCTGGACCTAAACCCGTCGGCGGCTGACCGTACTAATCTGGAGTAGAGCGAATCAACGGATAGACCTTCGCTCCCCTCTCTCCCTTGCATTCGTTGCGGTATTCGCACGCGATGCAGCGCGCCCTCAGGCACGTTTCCTCAGGCCGTTCGACGCCGGCCAGAATCGCATCTCGCCGGCGCATCAGATTGATGACACGGTCTTCGGCAAGCAGTTTTACGCGCATGGCGGTGCGCCGGCCAGTGACCGGGTGTTCGACCACCACGACACCCACGATGCTGACATGCATACCTGTTGCCGCGTGGACCGCGAGGCGTTGTGCGGACAACTCGATCACGTCGGTCGCGTAAATCTTGGCATGGACTCGTCTCTTGAGTTCTACCAAATGCAATTGATCTTCTGCCCAATATGCGCGGTCGACTCGCGCGACAACTGGTGCGTGGGAAGGTCCAGAGAACATCTGCTCCGAAAACATGAGTTTCGCTGTCACAAGTTCCTTTGGCAGCCACTGTTCTTCCCGCAGCATCGCACGGAATATGCGTAGTACCACGGCGCAAAAGACAATCAACACGACGAAGGTGAACACACAAGCGACAATCATGACCTAGTTCCAGGCAAAGAGGAATACCGGACGAATAGCCATTTCAGCAGTACCGCCGCTGGCCGCAGGAGTAAGCGCGCACAAGCGCGCGAGCGTCTGTGCCCACAGAGCCAACGGGCTATCGCTGGGGAGTGGCGGTAGTACATGCCGATAAAGGCACGACCGGCGGGATAGGGGCGCAAGATCCGATCCCGGCACATGCGAAGCGTGATGGTCTCCCACGCAGATTCCCCAAACAGCTCGGTGGCGATGAAGCACCAGGGCTTGGCCTCGCTAGATCCGACACCTGGAGCGAGCACCGACGCTTCGAGATGGAACGCCTCATGCGCGGCGACGCCATCGCGCCTAGCTTTGGCGCGAGTGGGCGATACTCGTCTTCCGAGGCGATGCTCGAACAGCATCTTCTTCTCGCAATATCCCATCGCGGCAAGCTCCGACGCCGGTGTTGATTTTTTTCTTTTCACGATGACCTCATTCGGATAAGGGCTCGGAGAACAACTCCAATGACGCCTTGGCCCGGTCCTCGGACACCCCGGACACGCTGGCATGGTGGCTTTCCTCAAACGTGTGTGGCGCAGATCGCACCACCGGCGCACCTTGGGCTAGCAGGCCGTCGTATGCAAGCATTCTTAGTCGGTTCACACGCCGCGGCCCCTTCGGAAATTGAACCAGTTCGTCGTAGAGGCGTGGGTTGTCTTCCCGCGCCAGCACGAGGCTAATACGCATACCGTTACTCATGGCGCCTCCGTCGAGATTGACCGGGACACCGTTCCACCGTCAGCGGCGGTTGACCAGAGGGCCCTGGCCAAGTCAGCGCCGGCGTGCTGGAATCCACGTACGTTGGCAAAAACAGGATCTTTAAGCTCCTGGATCGTGTGACGCGGGAACGCGGCCTTCAAGGCAGGCTTGAAGAAGAATGCGCCACCGCCCACCAGCAGGATGTTTTTGATATCGCCGGCGTCGCCGACGTAGCGCATCATTTCGGCAACCGCCTGTTCAGGGATCTTGCGCGCGAGTGGCAGATGCTGCTCGATGTCATATTCCTGCTGGAAGACGACGGGCCTCTTCCGCGTGCGCAGCGCACGGTCTATTGCATCATAGTCCCGGAACTGAGAGCTGGTTGAACGCCCGATACCGTCCGCGATACTTTGCAGCACATCGAACATGCCGCGGTTGACGGAACTGCTTCGCTTTTCGATTTGCTGCATTCCCTGCGTCACCAGCCAGTCGTAGGTCCGGCGCCCAGGATCGACGATCAGACTGCGCTCCTTGCGAACCTCCGCCAGGCGATTGTGCTGAAGTCCATACGACATCAACGCGCCGACCGGTTGCGGCACCGCCCTCACCTTGCCGATGGAGACCTTGCGGCCGGAACCAAGCCGATGTTCACCTTCAATACGTCGCTCGAGCGAGGTGACGACCTTGCGCAACTTGAACGTCGCCACAGGCAAGCCGACGACAAGGAGATCGATCGACGGTACGTCCATGTAGTGCACCGCGCCTAGCAACAACGCCAGGTACTCATCGCTTTCACAATAGCGATCGTGCTGCAAGACGTTCGCATTGAAAACGTCGGCGGCCAGGTTCGCGTCGGGTCCGACCTCGTATATCAGTTCGCCGACCGGGATTCCAACCGTCTTCCTTTTGGTCCCCCATCCCTCCTGTTCGTGCGCGACCTCCGTGGGATGGGCCTCGGCCGGAAACATCTCGCACTTCAGTTCCTCGTTCTTCGTGGACGCGATGAACTTTACATTGCCACGCCCCACGTCGACAGCTCGTACAATTCGTTCCACATCAATCTCCTTGAGTAGCTTTTCCACACACGATACGCCGTCAGCCTGCAATGACAAATACGAAATCGGGTGTAAAAAGCGGTGCCATTTGCGTTCAGCTTCAAGTCCACAGCAGCCCAACCACATTTCCGCTCGATTCAAAAACAGAGGTCGGTGCAAGGTCGACGCCAACGCGTCTGCGCATCGCCTCCATATCAACTCAGTGCGCGATGTCTGATCCCAGGTAGCGTCGAAGGGACGGCCAAGATCAACGTCGCTACAAACAGAGGTATCACGAAGGTCATGGCTGTCAAGGGCGTAATACTTCCTTCGGCCGTTTACAAAATAAACGAGCCATCAACCACAAATATTCGACACGTCAAACTGGCAGCCCCCTTCCACGCATTGCACGCGGGTTCCGGCCGCATCAACAGGCGTGAACTGTCACCTTGATCTTTCCGGTCGCTGAGGCTATGCTGTAAGCGCTGTCTGGGTGCCGTATCCCGGGACATCGTGTCCCCAACCGGCCGTCGCAGTCGTCACCTGCCCACCGAATTGGTTCGCAATCTATGCGAACGCGCCGTATCAACGGCGAGGTATGTCAGGCACGCGTTACCCTTCAAGGGATGCGTGCCGTATGTGGCGCCCTGTTCCCGCGCCTATCGGCTCGCTGCGGTCTGATCGCAGCAGATGCCCACTTCGTTCAGGATTCAACCCTGAACTTTCCCGTTGCAGCCAGACTGCGGCGGGCCCTGTCGCGCAGCGGCCAGACCGCGCGCCCGCCGTCTTCACGGCGTGCATGGTTCTACATTCAAACATCCTTCACCCTCGCGCCCATCGCACATGCGATGGCTTCGTGCCGCGTCGCCTATTGGCTTCGAGCACGCTGCTTGTCTTGGGAACGCACGGCGGCCTGGTGGCAGGGCCGGGGATAACGGCGGGAAGGGTCGCACACATCAAATCCCAGGTATGGGTCCGGCATGTCCGGGGTCTTTGCGGCACGGACCGCACTGCCCGCTCGCGAAGCGGGGATCTGCCAATCGGAAGAAATTTCGTCGGCACTTCACTGGAGCATTTTTACGATTGCCGTTCGCGTTGGCAGCGATAGCCCTATCCACATCACGGTGCCCCAGGCTGCATCGGTAGCGTAGTGAAGCCTGATGCCGCGCGCTTCCGGCGACCAGCGCACGGCGCGACGATTGGGTTCGCCATCGGGCACGTGTTCCGGACGGCGGCACGGCGATCGACATTGAGGTCATCATGAAAAAGCAAACTTTAGTTCGACGGACGCACACCGCGCGCAGCATGATCGATGCGACAGACCGTCGCGCACCGGCGGTTCGGGAGGGCCATCATGGCAAACAATAGCGACTGGAAGATCCAACTTGACGCGGTGATCGCCGCGCACAATACTCGCCACGCCGTGCGGAATAAACTGGTTTCGCATAGCACCATGGACGCGCGGAAGAAAGGCTTGTTCCGCGCATTTCGCACCCTGCGTGCGCTCGGCTTCCAGCCCGCGCCAGCTAACCTGAGCGGGGCGCACATCGATGTCTTGATGCGCTACTGGACGGCTGATCCGCAGCTGCAGACATGCCTGGGCGACGCATCCGCCAAACTGCAACTTCGTACCCACCCTTACAGCGCCGCCTACATCCAGCAACAGCTCTCCTTCCTGCGGGTGTACGCATCCTGGATCGGCAAGCCTGGCCTGGTCCGGGACGCCGAACGCTACACGTCCCACCCGCAACTGGTGCGCCGCACGTACTGCGCGCAGATCGACAAAGGATGGACTGGCAACGGCATTGATGTCGACGCATCGATCCGCGCCGTCGCGAAGATCGACCTATATGTCGCGGCGCAACTGCGCATGGCGATGGCGTTCGGCCTCCGTAGGAAGGAGGCGGTCATGTTTCGCCCGCACGTGGCGGAGGTGCCTGATTTCGCGTTGCCCTCGAGTTGCGCGGCGATCAGTCGGTATGTCAGCTTCCTGCGGATCAAGCGTGGCACCAAGGGCGGCAGGCTACGCTTCGCGGCGATCCGCACCCAGGCGCAGCGCGACGCCCTGGCCTGCGCCAAGGAGATCGCCCGTTTCCCGCACTCTGACTTGGGCCGGCCAGGCTTGACGCTTAAGCAGTCGCTCGACCTGTTCTCCAACGTCGTGCGCACGGCGGGACTAACCAAGAAGACCCTGGGGGTCACGCCGCATGGCCTGCGCCATGAGTTCGCGGGAGACCTGTACTTCGATATCGCCAGCGTGCAGCCGCCGGTGCGAGGAAACGATCCGTGCGTCGACCCGGACACCATGCGCGCGGCCTATCACGAGGTCGCCCGTCAACTTGGACACAACCGGCCGCAGATCAGCAATGCGTATCTGGGTTCGCCATGCCTGCACGTCACCGAGCATCGTAGCGACGATGAACCCTGCGCCATCAGCACGTGCGGAGAGCCGTAATATGTGGCGTCTGATTAATCTGATTCACGCGGCATCGAGGGTATTCAATTGGTTTCGGCTACGCGGTCTGCCCGAACACCAGCGACGCGTGCGCCAAGCTCGCCGCGTGCTGACGAAGCTTCGGACGATACGAGGAGTAGCGGCCGAGGCGCGATTGTTTGCCTATTTGCGCAAAATCGATCCACTCGTGTTCGAGGAGCTTGTCCTGTGTGCCTTTGAGGAGGCGGGCGCATTCGTGGTCCGCAACTTGCGCTATTCCGGCGATGGCGGCATCGACGGCCGCGTATGGATACCGGGTGGCGGCTGGCATGCCCTTCAGGCGAAGTGGTATGGCGCGCACATCAACCACGGTCATATCACCGCGTTTGGCGCCGCGTTGGCCAGAAGCGGCCACCATCGGGGCTGTTTCGTGCACTGTGGCCGCACGGGTTCGGCCGCCCATCACCACCTGAAAGACCGGCGCATCATCCTGATCAGCGGAGATCGCCTTCTGGCACTGGTCTGCTCACGGCGGCTTCCACCGCCGCAAAGCAATGACAACGGCTCCGCTGCCCCGCCGGCTCGGAAGTGATGTTCTTTCGGAGGCAAACGGAAGGCCTCGCCGCTTTGAAAGTGCCAGACGATTCTTCACAGCTATCTCGTACAAATAAATTTGAATGTTTGGTCCGATCGCGCCGCGCAGCCTTGAATCTTCGTGCCCGAGGTGCCACACTGATCCTGCTATCCGTGGGAATCGCTCTCACATCGCCCCTGTCCTTGCTCATCGCGAACAAGCCAGGGCCTGACATCTGCCAAGGTGTCAGGCGCCGCGGACGTCACCCGCCCTCTGGTCTCGGTTGCATCTCGACCGAAGTCGCCTCTGGCGACATCTCTACCGTGACGCGTCAAACGTCACCTGTCACCGGAACGGAGTTGTTCCGGCGAGGTCGCGGCATTTCAATCGCCGGCGACTGGTCAGGCCCAGGTTCTTCGGAACTTCGGGCCTGTTTTTTTTACGCCCATGGGTCACGCAGTGAACGTTCTTTGCGCATGCCCAGCCTGGATGGAGAAAACATCATGAACGAAATCAATCAAAGCCCTCGACGTGCGGAATGCTGCGTGCTGCTCGGTGGGACAGGAAGGTCGTCGGCCGAACATGAAATCAACGGACACGCGTGTCCCAGTTTGGCGGCGTTCAGAACCGGCCTGGCGGCCCACCGCATGGCCAATGCCAACGATACCTCCGGCCGACAGCCCGCGCTTCTGCTCCCACCTTGGAAAGCAGCCGCATGGGGACATCCCGGGCTCCACTGGCTTTGCGGAAATGGGGCAACGACACTTTATCGATGGGAGCCAATATGAACGAGAGCAATTCGCAATCTACTCCTGCATCATCTGCACCCTTGGCGAACGAGACGTACATCGCCGACTGCATCCGGTGCAGCTGTGAGCAGGCTGTCTACCGGCTTTGGCAATCGCTCCAACGCGGCAGCCTGTTCGAACACTGGAGTATCCAGTGTCCGGTGTGCGGCTTCAAGGACGAAGACGACAAACCCTTGGGAGAAAACTGATGACAACCGTATACGGCCCTGGCGTTGAACCGGGTGGCATGGAGCTCGACAATGAAACATTGATCGACGCCTGCAAGGAATGTGGCGCGCCAATCTGCGAATACCGATTTTGGGAAACCCTTGACGGCGGCTGTATCAACCGACACTGGAGCGTCTACTGCCCAGACTGTGGGTTTGAAGACAGCGATCCATATGCCGACCCGCTATAGGTGGAACTGGTCGCTGACTAATATTTTTCGTAACCCTGTGGGACCATGCCAGTCCCACGGGACCGCTTGGCCTCACGCTAACAATGGAGGTCATCATGGAGCAACAACGTCCGTATTTCCGGCGCATGCCTGCGGCCGAAGAGGAAGAAAAAGTCTGGGTCTCGTTCTACCGGAACGCCAACGACCCTGATCTCGCGGCCGAACTCATTGCCCACATGGACAAGGATGTCGACAGCCGCACGCGATATCCCGGGCTTTACCTGCGTTGCAAGCAGTCCATGCGACGGCAGCGGCAGCGCGAGGCACGCGCCAAACGCGTCGCGAACGCCGTGCGCGTCATCCTGCGGTCTGCGGTACTGATGGTACTGATGCCCGCAGGCGCGGTGGCTTCGATCATGCGCAGCATACGCGCTCTGGCGCGGTTCAGCGGCGACGTCGCGCTCGATGTGTGCGATGGCGGCGCCACTCCCACGCGACCGAGCAAGGCACCAGCGAAACGTGCTTCCTCGGCGAGCAAACGGTCCTGCCCGCCCGGCGCAAGCGCAGCGCAGGTCGGACCGGTTGTCACGCCCGACCACATCGCCAAATCGGCCTGAAGCAAAGGGGCAAGCGGCCCCTGTTGTCCCCGGGGCGCGCTTGCCTGTCGCGCCCCTACCTTGCCTGATCAACGATTGCACGAGGAGGAAATATCATGCGTAGCACTATTTCGAGCAATGGGTACGAGACCCCCGCCGTGCCAGACCATCCGGCGGCAGACCTGGGCGACCCAGCGCTGTGTCTGGAGGAGTTGCCGCCAGGCCGTCGCTTCGCCGCACGGGACGGTTGTCGCTTCATCCGCACCAACCTGATCTGTTTTGGCTTCTGCGATCTGACCACCGGCCAACTCTGCTCCGCCCGCGATATCTGCGCCAGGCATGGCGGTGCCCAGGTGGGCCATGTCAAGGCATGCAAGCGCCTGCGCCAGGCAAGCCAGAAGAAACCGGCTATCGTGACGTGCGACAGCAATGACCGGAGGCCGTCATGAACGCTTGCGACCCGCTCGGCGCATTGCACATGCGGCTGCTCTGGATTTTCGCCATGCATGTGCAACAGCGCGAACCGGATCTGGCTGCAGCCATCCGTACCGATCTGATGATGAGCGCGTATCGCGACGGCGCGCTGTCGCACAGGCTGGACCAGCATGCCCCGCCGCTGTCGATTGCGGACAACACGGCGTTGGCACACGAATGGACTTGCGGCCACGACGACGCGGCACGCGGGGCGCATGTCGTGGCAAGCGACTTCGCCTCGCCCCGCGCGGGCATCGACGCCATCCTGCGGCGCGTCCACTTAACCTACATTGAGGGAGGAATATGATGAGTCAGCACCACTTCCGCACGATGCACTCCGGACAGCCTGTCTCGGTCCTGCTTGGATGGGACCGGCCGATCGGGCACTATTTCATGGTGATCGAATACTTTGGCCCCCATCCCCTCGCGGCAGCGTTGACGGACGCGGGCGAAAGCGAGGAAGACGAACCGTTCCTGTACTCGAACCTGGACGAACCCAACCCGTTCGAACTGACGCTTGCCGACTTCAGGACCAAGCTCATTGAACTGGGGATCCATGTCCCGGAATCCATGTTCGAACAGGTTGAGATAGACAGGGTAAAACTGACCGGCAATCGCCAGGTCTGGTACGGGGCCGACGGCGCGTTCCATGAAGAGTGAAGCGGCAGCACGATACGCCCCCGGTTTCGGCCGGGGACGTTTCATTGACATCTGTCGTGGCGTTCCATCACTAGGATCGCTTGTTTACCCGGACGCGAATTAAAGAATGCTTTAATATGAATGCACGTATTAAAGGAATCTTTAAAAATGTCTCGTACGACTGGCGCCATGATCACAACCACGACACTCGGCGAAAGCGTTCAGGCTTTTGTGCCGCACCCGCTGCCGCCGGACACGCCGCCGTTGCAGCCCGACGCCTATGGCGCGGCCAATCGTGCGGCGGAACTCGCGCTGGCCAGGCTGAACGGCGTGGCCGGTCTGGTGCCGTCCGAGGATTGGCTGCTGTATGGCGCAGTGCGCAAGGAAGCGCTGCTGACGTCCCAGATCGAGGGCACGCAGGCGACGCTCGACGACCTGTTCGACAACGAAGCAGGCCTCGAGGTGAGCAATGCGGACGACGTCGAGGAAGTGACCAACTACCTGCGCGCATTCCGCTTTGTGCACGACAACCTGCGGTCTGAAAGCGGCCTGCCCGTGAGCCTGCGCCTCATCTGCGACGCCCACCGCCTGCTGCTCGATGGCGTGCGCGGCGCTGGCAAGCAGCCAGGTGAATTGCGCCGCTCGCAAAACTGGATCGGCGGCACGCGCCCTGGCAACGCTGTCTTCGTTCCCCCGCCGCCGGAACGCGTGGCAGCGTTGTTGACGGATCTGGAACGCTTTATCCATGCCGAAAACAGCGATCTACCACCGCTGGTGAAGGTCGCCCTGGTTCACGCCCAATTCGAAACGATCCACCCGTTCCTCGACGGTAACGGCAGGATGGGCCGGCTCCTGATTTCCACGCTGATGGAGCACTGGCAGTTGATGCAGGCACCGCTGCTCTACATCAGCGGCTACCTGAAACAGCACCAGGTCGAATACTACCGCCGGCTGTCCGGCACGCGCACGGAGGGCGATTGGGAGTCCTGGATCGCCTTCTTCCTCGACGGTGTCGCGGTCGCCGCCGCGCAGGCCGAACACACCATCGTCGACCTGGCCACTCTCATCGCCAACGACCGCCGCCGCCTGCTGGAGTCGCCGAAAGCCGGCGCCATCGCCTACCGCCTGTTCGAATCGCTGCCCATGATGCCGCGCTTTACCGTCGAACAGGTCAAACAGCGGCTAACCACAACCTACCCCACCGCCAATGCGGCGGTCAAGGCGCTGTCCGATCTGGGCATCGTGACCGAGATGACGGGACAGCGCAAGAACCGCAGCTTTGGCTATCAAGCCTACATCGCGCTGCTTTCCCGATGACGGCGAGGTAGCTGAACAAGGGTAGCGTGAATTACGACGATGCCGGCAATGTTATTCCTTTGACCAAAGCGCGGCGCCAGGCGCCCGCCGGTTTATCAAATAGCGGTTGACCTTCCCACGGTGGCAACCGCCATATTGGATGTAAGGATTCGAACTTTGGGGCGACTGATGTCAGGTCAAGTGTTACGCTCGCTCGCAGGCACTTGACGCCCCAATTGATCCAACATACGCTAACCGGACCATCAACATCGCTTTCCCCATGAAGACCTCCCGTTCCACGCGCCTTTTGACGGCCATCATCGCACTGCTCAGCATGCTGTACGTGCAGCTTGCCGTGGCGTCGTACGTGTGTCCGGGCGTGCCGGCGGGAAGCCAGGGTGGCGCCGTGTCGGCCCAGGCCACCGTGGCCGACATGCAAAACTGCCAGGGCATGGATCCAGGGCAGCCCCAGCTCTGTGATCTGCACGCGCATGGCGAACCCGCCAAGCAGCCTCTCGACAAATCACCGGCGGCGGACGTGCCGCCATTCGTCCCAAGCGCGCTGATACTGGAGCTGCAGCATATCGATGCTGGCTTGAATTCCCACACACCGTCTTACCGGCCGATCGCCCTGGCGCGCACGACCGCCCCGCCTGTCGCCATCCGCAACTGCTGTTTCCGCATTTAATCCCCCAGACCGCCTAGTTCGTCATCGCGTCGCCGAGGCCGGCGAGCGCGATGTTGTCCATCGCATTCTGGAGGTTCCATGTCATCCCCGCAATTCGTGCATTTTCATGCGCGCACCGGCCGTCCACGCACTTGGTCGGTGATCGGTGTCGCCCTCGCCTTCCTTGCCGCCGCGCCCGCAGCGCCGGCGCAATCCCAGCCGCTCACGCTGGGTCAGGCCCAACAACAAGCAGTCGCCCGGTCGCGCCAGCTGAGCGCCCGGGATCAGGCGGCGACTGCGTCGCATGAAATGGCGGTCGCGGCCGGCCAGCTGCCCGACCCCGTCCTCAAGGTCGGCATCGACAATCTGCCGGTCAGTGGCTCCGATCGGCTCAGCCTGGGCAATGATTTCATGACCATGCGCCGTGTCGGCGTGTCGCAGGAATTGACGCGCGCCGACAAATTGCGCTGGCGTTCGGCGCGGTTTGAACGCGAGGCGGACAAGGCCCAGGCTGAAAAGGACGTTGCCATCGCCGCGATTCAGCGCGACACCGCGCTTGCTTGGCTGGAGGTGTTTTACACGGGACAGATGGCCGAGGTCGTCGCCCGGCAGGCGGCCACGTCGCGCCAGGAGATCGAAGCGGCCGAGGCGGCCTACCGTGGCGGGCGCGGCGGCCAGGCCGACATCCTCGCCGCCCGCGCCGCCTTGCTCACGCTCGACGACCGGGGCAGCGAGATAAGCCGCCGGCTGCGCGTCGCCCAAACCAGGCTGGCCCGTTGGACCGGCGGCGAGAGCACCGTGGCCGGAGCGCCCGACGTCGACAGAATCCGCCTGGATCCCGCCTCGCTCGACCGCGACCTCGCCCACCACCCGCAGATCGCGGTATTGAACCGGCAGGAGGAGATCGCGCAGGCGGACGCCAACCTGGCGCAGGCCAACCAACGCACCGACTGGAGCGTGGAGGTCGCGTTCCAGCAGCGCGGCTCGGCCTATTCGAACATGGTGTCGGTCGGGATTTCGGTGCCGCTGCAGTGGGACAGGAAGAACCGGCAGGATCGGGAACTGGCCGCCAAGCTCGCGCTGGTCGAGCAGGCCAAGGCCGAGCGCGACGAGATGCTGCGCGAGCACGTCGCCGAAACACGTGCCCTGATCGTCGAGTGGCAGAGTGGAAAGGAGCGAGTCTCCCGGTACCAGCGCGAAGTGCTGCCGCTGGCCGGTGAACGCAGCCAGGCGACGCTGGCCGCCTACCGCGGCGGCAAGGCGACGCTGGTCGAAGTGCTGGCGGCCAGGCGCAACGAGGCGGAAATGCGCATGCAGGCACTCCAGCTGGAGCTCGACACCGCGCGGCTATGGGCGCAACTGAACTTCCTCTTTCCAGATGGCGAAGCCGTCCAGCATGCCCCCATGAATCATCCACAGGAATCCCAATGAAGAACAAGAAAATACTGGCGCTCCTGATCGCGATCGCCGTCGCCGCCGCCGGCGGATACGCCGCCTACCGGTTCGGCCTGCAACAGGGCATGAAAACCATGCCGGCCGACACCGGTACAACGGCGGCGTCCGCCGACGCGACCGGCAAGAAGCCACTCTACTGGCACGACCCGATGGTGCCGGGCCAAAAGTTCGACAAGCCCGGCAAGTCGCCGTTCATGGACATGCAACTGGTGCCGGTCTATGCCGGTGCAGATGGCGATGACGGTGCCGTCTCCATCAGCCCCCGCGTGCAGCAGAACCTGGGCGTGCGCACGGCGCTGGTCACCACGGGCAGGCTGCCTTCCGGCGTCTCCGCGGTCGGCAGCGTCGCCTACAACGAACGCGATGTGGCGGTGGTCCAGGCCCGCCGCAATGGATACATCGAGCGCCTGTATGTGCGCGCGCCGCTCGACCCGGTCAAACAGGGACAGCCGCTGGCCGAGCTGTACGTCCCCGACTGGATCGCGGCGCAGGAAGACTACCTGGCCGCCCGCCGCATGCAGGGAGGCGACACCACATCGCTGGTCGACGGCGCCCGCCAGCGCATGCGGCTGGCCGGCATGTCCGACGCGCAGATCCGGCTGGTCGAATCGAGCGGCAAGATGCACCCTCGCATTACCATCTCCGCGCCTGTCGGCGGCGTGGTCGGCGAACTGGGCGCCCGCGAAGGCATGACGGTGGCACCGGGGACGCTGCTGTTCCGCATCAACGGCCTATCCACGGTGTGGGTAAACGCGGACGTGCCCGAGAACCTGGCGGCCAGGGTGCGGCCGGGCGACGCGGTCGAGGCGCGAACCCCAGCGCTGCCGGCAAGCGTCTTCAAGGGCAAGGTCGGCGCGGTCTTGCCGGAGGTGAACGCGGCCACGCGCACGCTCAAGGCGCGGATCGAACTGGCGAACACGGGCGGACAACTGGTGCCCGGCATGTTCGCCACGATCACCTTCGCCTCCAATCGCGGCGCCGAAGTGTTGCTGGTGCCGTCGGAGGCGGTGATCCAGACCGGCGCGCGCAGCGTCGTGATACTGGCGCAGGATGGTGGAAAGTTCCGGCCCGTCGACGTGGAGCCCGGAGGCGAAGGCAATGGCATGACAGAAATCCGCAAGGGCCTTGCCGCCGGGCAGAAGATCGTCCTGTCGGGCCAGTTCCTGCTCGATTCCGAGGCCAGTCTGAAGGGGACGGCGACCCGGATGGGCAACGCCCAGTCGTCCGCTCCCACCGCCCCGCTCCACCACGGCGAAGGCAAGGTGGAGCGCATCGGCGACGGCGAGGTCACCATTTCCCACGGCCCTATCGCCACGCTGCGATGGGGCGCGATGACCATGGGGTTCAAGGCGCCGCCAGCGGGCCTGCCGCGCAATGTCGGTGTGGGCGACCGCGTCGCCTTCGACATCCGGGAGCGCCAGGACGGCGCCTTCGAGATCGTCGCGATGTCCCCGGTCGCGGACGCGCCGAGCGGCAAGGCGATGGACGACATGAAGCTGCCCCAGGCTCCCACGGGAGTCAGGAAATGATCGCGAAACTGATACGTTGGTCGATCACCAACCGGTTCCTGGTCCTGCTGGCGACCGTGTTCATCGCCGCGTGGGGCGTCTGGTCGCTGTCGCGCACGCCGCTCGACGCGATTCCCGACCTGTCGGATGTCCAGGTGATCATCCGCACCAGTTACCCGGGCCAGGCGCCGCAGATCGTCGAGAACCAGGTGACCTACCCGCTGACCACCACCATGCTGTCGGTGCCCGGCGCGAAAACCGTGCGCGGCTATTCCTTCTTCGGCGACTCCTTCGTCTACATCCTGTTCGAGGACGGCACCGATCCCTACTGGGCCAGGTCGCGCGTGCTCGAATACCTGAACCAGGTGCAAGCGCGCCTGCCGCCCCAGGCCAAGGCGGCGCTCGGCCCGGACGCGACCGGCGTCGGCTGGATCTATGAATACGCGCTGGTCGACCGCAGCGGCAAGCTTGACCTGTCACAGCTGCGCGCCTACCAGGACTGGTTCCTGAAGTTCGAGCTGAAGGCGGTGCCGAACGTGTCCGAGGTGGCCAGCGTCGGCGGCATGGTGCGCCAGTACCAGATCGTGCTGGACCCCGACAAGCTGCGCGCCTATGCCATCCCGCATGGCAAGGTGATCGAGGCGGTGCAGCGGGCCAATCAGGAGACCGGCGGTTCCGTCATGGAGTTGGGCGAGGCGGAGTACATGGTGCGCGCGTCGGGTTACTTGCGGACGCTCGACGACTTCCGGAGCATTCCGCTGATGACGACCGATGCCGGCGTCTCGGTACGCCTGGGCGACGTGGCGCGGGTGCAGTTGGGGCCGGAGATGCGGCGCGGCATCGCCGACCTGGACGGCCAGGGCGAAGTCGCCGGCGGCGTGATCGTCATGCGCTCGGGGAAGAACGCTCTAGAAACCATCGAAGCGGTCAAAGCCAAACTCGCCAAGCTCAAGGCAGGCCTGCCGGCCGGCGTCGAAATCATCCCCGTGTACGACCGGTCCAACCTGATCAAACGCGCGGTCGACAATCTCCAGCACAAGCTGATCGAGGAGTTCATCGTCGTCGCCCTCGTGTGCGCGGTATTCCTGTTTCACATCCGCTCGGCGCTGGTGGCCATCGTGTCCCTGCCGCTGGGCATCCTGATCGCCTACATCGTCATGTCCTACCAGGGCGTGAACGCCAACATCATGTCGCTGGGCGGCATCGCGATCGCCATCGGCGCCATGGTCGACGCGGCCGTCGTGATGATCGAGAACGCCCACAAACACATCGAGGCGTGGAATCACGCCCACCCCGGCCAGAAGCTGGCCGGCGAGGCCCAGTGGACGGTGATCGGCGACGCGGCGGCGGAAGTCGGTCCGGCGCTGTTCTTTTCGCTGCTGATCATCGTGCTGTCCTTCATTCCGGTGTTCACGCTGGAGGCGCAGGAGGGGCGATTGTTCGCGCCGCTGGCCTTCACCAAGACGTACGCGATGGCGGCGGCCGCCGGCCTGGCGGTGACATTGATCCCCGTGCTGATGGGCTACCTGATTCGCGGGCGCATCCCGGACGAGCAGAAAAACCCGCTGAACCGGTGGCTGATCGCGCTGTACCGGCCGTTGCTGGAAATCGTGCTGCGCCATCCGAAGGCCACGCTGGTCGCGGCCGGACTGATCGCGCTCCTGACGGCCTGGCCGATGGCGCGCCTGGGCGGAGAGTTCATGCCGCCGCTCGATGAGGGCGACTTGTTGTACATGCCATCCGCCCTGCCCGGCATCGGCGCCGGCAAGGTCGCGCAGCTGCTGCAGCAGACCGACCGTCTGATCAAGACCGTGCCGGAGGTGCAGACCGTGTTCGGCAAGGCCGGCCGGGCCGAGTCGGCCACCGATCCGGCACCGCTGGAGATGTTCGAGACGACCATCCAGTTCAAGCCGCGCGACCAGTGGCGGCCCGGCATGACCACCGACAAGCTGGTTGCCGAGCTGGACCGCATCGTCAAGGTGCCGGGCCTGTCCAACATCTGGGTGCCGCCGATCCGCAACCGCATCGACATGCTGGCCACCGGCATCAAGAGCCCGGTCGGCGTCAAGGTGGCCGGCGCGAGCCTGCAGGAGATCGACCGCATCACCGGCGAGATCGAGCGGGTCGTCAAGGGCGTGCCTGGCGTGTCGTCCGCGCTGGCCGAGCGGCTCAACGGCGGCCGCTACGTCGACATCCATATCGACCGCGACGCGGCGGCGCGCTACGGCCTGAACATCGCCGGCGTGCAGAGCGTCGTCTCGAGCGCCATCGGCGGCGACAACATCGGCGAGACGGTCGAGGGATTGCAGCGCTTTCCGATCAATGTGCGCTATCCACGCGAAGTGCGCGACTCCATCGAGAAATTGCGCGAGCTGCCGATGCTGACCGAGCGCGGCGCCCAGATCCGCCTTGGCGACGTGGCCACGATCCGGATCGACGACGGGCCGCCCATGCTCAAGAGCGAGAACGCGCGCCTGTCGGGCTGGGTGTATGTCGACATCCGGGGCCGGGATCTGAGCTCCGCGGTGCGCGAGATGCAGCAACTGGTCGCCAAGGAGGTCACGCTGCCGGCAGGCTACTCGGTGTCCTGGTCCGGGCAGTTCGAATACCTGGAACGCGCGACCGCCAAGCTCAAGGTGGTCGTGCCGATGACCTTGCTGATCATCTTCGTGCTGCTGTACCTGACCTTCAAGCGCGTCGACGAGGCGGCGCTGATCATGGCGACGCTGCCGTTCGCGCTGGCCGGCGGCATCTGGCTGCTGTGGGCGCTGGGACACAACCTGTCGGTCGCGAGCGGCGTCGGCTTCATCGCGCTGGCCGGCGTGTCGGCCGAATTCGGCGTGATCATGCTGCTGTACCTGAAGCACGCGTGGGAGGCGCGGCTGGCGCAAGGCACGCCAGGCGAGGCCGAGCTGCTGGACGCCATCCGGGAAGGCGCCGTGCTACGTGTCCGGCCGAAGGCGATGACGGTGGCCGTGATCATCGCCGGCCTGGTGCCGGTCATGATCGGTTCGGGCACCGGCTCTGAGGTCATGCAGCGCATCGCGGCGCCGATGGTCGGCGGCATGATCACCGCGCCCCTACTGTCGATGTTCGTGGTGCCGGCCGTGTATCTGCTGATACGACGCAGGTCCATCATGGCGCGACGGACGGATTGAAGGAGGCAATTAGAACTCCGGGCACGCCAGAGCCTGGTGCCCCGGTCGCCAAGCAGGTCGCGATTCTGCTCCAAATCCGAATCCGACCTGACTTGATCAACGCTGTGACTAGATACAATGCAACAATGAGTACTGACCGCAAAGCGAAAACGATCACTATCGCTGCTGCCGAAGAGTTTGGGGCATACTTGGCATTGAGCTGACACATGACAAACTGAGGCGAACATGAATGAACAACAACATTGGGACCATGTATATCGGACCAAAGCTTCCGATGCTGTCAGTTGGTACCGACAGCATCTCGAAACCTCCCTTGCATTGATCGCCAGAGCGACAACAGATCGCTCCGCTCAAATTATCGATGTCGGCGGTGGCGAAGCGACATTGGTCGATGATCTGCTTGCGGAGGGATACCGGCACGTAAGTGTCCTTGATATTTCACAAGCCGCCGTAGAGGTCGCAAAGAAGCGTCTCGGCCCAAAGTCCGACCAAGTCAATTGGCTGGTGGCGGACATTACCAAGGCAACATTGCCCAACGCTTGTTTTGATGTATGGCATGATCGCGCGGTCTTTCATTTTCTGACGGAGGAAGCGCAGCGCATCGCCTATGTCAAACGGGTGGCGCAAGCTGTCAAGCCGGGTGGTCACGTGATTATCGCCACGTTCGGCCTTGATGGTCCCGAGCAATGCAGCGGTCTCGATGTCGTGCGATACGACTCCTCGGGACTGCACGACCAATTTGGAACACGCTTCAAGTTGGTCGAGAGCAGCACCGAATTTCATGAGACGCCGTTCGGAACGACACAGCAATTTCTATACTGCTATTGCATACTCGATTAGCGCCCACGGGACAGGTATAACATGTTAGGCATCGAGCTCGATGCGGGCGCCTTTGATGAATATCTGAAAGGCGCGCTCGCGCCGAACAGCGCGGCAGCCGTCAATGTGCATACAACGCCCTGGTGCGCGGCAAGGCGTTCGATCGCCGGAGTTGGGGAGGGTTTCTTAATTACCACACGACAAAAACGAATGACACGAGGCCGTAGCTTGCCTCATGCGGCATCATCCGATTGTCGCTGTTCTCAGCGGCGACATCACACCGACCGGTGGCCCAGCGCAATGACGCCCGCGCCTGCTAGTGCCAGGCCGACGCCGAGGTAGTCGTTCCAAGTTGGGACGACACCATCAACAAAGTACAGCCATCCTATTGCCGTCGCAATGTAGACGGCGCCATAGGTCGCGTACACACGGCCACTCGCGTCCGGGTGCAGCGTCAACATCCAAACGAACACCATCAAACTTAACGCCGCTGGCAGCGCGAGCCACGCCGGGCCGCGCCCGGTCAGCCACAACAGCGGAAGGTAGCAGCCCAGCAGCTCGGCAATGGCCGTGGCGAAGAACAAGCCAAAAGTGCGCGCTAACGCGATCGAATCCATAGTCATTTGCGTTTCAATTCTGTGGTGGTGAATGCCGAAGCGGCTTCAACTGGGACGACGCAGCATGATACGTCAGCGGGGGCGCCGCCAGCCACAGGCATCGACAGGTCGTCGATGATCACGCAATCCTTGGTCAGCCCGCCGCTGCAGGCAGTATCGCAACTGCAGACGAAGGCCGCCAGGCTCGCTTCCAGCGCGCGCATTTCGGCCAGCCTGGCCCGAACCTCGTCGAGATGCGCCTGCGCCAGTTCGCGCACCTCGACGCAGGCGCGATCGCCATCCTCGAACAGATCGGTGAGTTCGCGCACTTGCTCGATCGGAAAACCAAAATCCCTGCAGCGCTTGATGAAAGTCAGGCGCTTGAGGTCGACCTCGCGGTAGTAGCGGTGACCGTTCGCCGCACGTTGCGGGCTGGGCAACAACCCGATTTTTTCGTAGTAGCGGATGGTTGGCACGCTGCAGCGCGTTTGCGTCGACATCGTGCCAATCGTGAGATTCAGGTCGGGCATATCAGTCTTTCTTTAAATAGTGCTTGCACCTGAAGTTACTTTAGGTCTTACGGTGTAGGCAAGCAGTATTTCAATCACCAGAGAGGATTACCTATGACATTGACTAGCAAATGGCGCGGCGTCGCGACGACCGGGGCTGGTGTTGCAGTTGCGGCCGCTGTCGCCTGCACGGCTTGCTGCCTCCCCTTGATCGCGCCAATCGCCGCTTCGATCTTCGCCGGTGCCGGCGCATACTGCCTCGACGATGTGATCAATCCCGGGTACGTCGCTGGGGCTGCCGCGATCGCTTTCGCTGCAGTGTTCGGCTGGCTGCTGCATCGGCGCCGATCACGCATGGGGGTTGGGAAAAATACCTGTGGTTGTCACGGTGCCTGCGGCGCGGACGTGGTTTCGCCAGCGGCGTCCGTGATGAATGTTGGGATCGTGTCCCACGGAGTGGTGTATGAAGCTGGCGCCGAGTTCGGCGCTAAGGCTTGAGCAATGATGAGATGGCCATCGTGATTCATGAGTAGGTTGGGGTTACCAGACCTTAACCAGTCAGAGGAA